>URWP01000009.1 GCA_900551645.1 uncultured Bacteroides sp. | reverse complement strand
ACCAACTGCTCCACTCCGCGATGTTGTTTTCTTTATGGTTGCGGAGGCCTGACTCGAACAGACGACCTTTGGGTTATGAGCCCAACGAGCTACCAACTGCTCCACTCCGCGATGTTGTTTTCTTAATTCGAGTGCAAAGGTACGGCTTTTATTTTTTGTATGCAAATTTTTTTTGTGTTTTTTTTGTTTGCGAAATATTATTGAGCGATATCCGGTAATTGAATTTGCTTGATCGGATGGATATTTATCGGTTTTATTGACGTTTTGAGCTACTTTTCAGGCATTCTTTGTGCCAGATGGTGCATAGTCTTCTTTCTAGTATTGTAGGAACTTTTTTCAGAATTTTTCCTGATAAATATCTTACGTTTTATTCTCTTGGCAGCGAAGAACTTTCAGCTGAAGGTTTTTCTCTGACAGGGATTTCTGCCGATTTTGAGGAAGGGGTACAATTTGTTGAGCTTCGAATTTGTATAGTCGGAATAAAAGCAGTATTTTTGCTCAGTTTTAGTATGTGATGTGCAATTAGTGAACGTATGACAGTCTTAAAAACAAGAGCTCAATTAGTTGATGTAGCCCGGCAGCTGTTTGCTAAAAAGGGAGTAGAAGATACTACAATGAATGATATTGCGGTAGCTTCCAAGAAAGGTCGTCGTACGTTGTATACCTATTTCAAGAGTAAGGAGCAGATTTATCAAGCTGTGGTAGAATCGGAACTGGAAATGCTTTCGGGGCACATGGAAATCACGGCTGCCAAGAATCTGAGTCCTGATGCCAAGATAATGGAACTGATTATCAATCATCTGGATTCCATTAAAATGGTGGTTTATCGTAACGGTACGTTGAAAGCCAATTTTTTTCGTGACATCTGGCGAGTAGAAACGAAACGCAAGTACTTTGATACTAAAGAGATAGAATTTTTCCGGAAGGTACTGCAGGAAGGAAAGGATAAAGGGATTTTTCAGATAGACGATGTAGAGATAACTGCTGATATTCTTCATTACTGCATAAAAGGAATTGAAGTTCCTTACATCAGGGGGCAGATTGGAGAAAATCTGGACGATGAAACCGGATGGCGCTATGTGAAAAATATTGTATACGGCGCATTGGGATGTACACGATAATGAAAAGAATTTCTTAATTAAAACGTAATATTATGGGATTATTAACAGGTAAGACAGCAATTGTGACAGGTGCCGCTCGCGGTATTGGTAAGGCAATTGCCTTGAAATTTGCTTCAGAAGGTGCAAATATCGCATTTACAGATTTGATGATTGACGAAAACGGTCTGAATACAGAAAAAGAAATCGCAGCCTTTGGCGTAAAGGTAAAAGGTTACGCTTCGAATGCTGCCAGTTTTGAAGATACTGCCAAAGTCGTAGAGCAGATTAAGGAAGATTTTGGTTCTATCGATATTTTGGTAAACAATGCCGGTATTACAAAAGATGGCCTGATGATGCGTATGTCTGAGGCACAGTGGGATGCTGTTATCGGTGTAAACTTGAAGTCTGCTTTCAACTTCATTCACGCTTGTACTCCGATTATGATGCGCCAGAAGAGTGGTAATATCATCAATATGGCTTCTGTAGTAGGAGTTCACGGAAATGCCGGACAGTGTAATTATTCTGCTTCTAAGGCAGGTATGATTGGTTTGGCTAAATCAATTGCTCAGGAATTGGGTTCTCGTGGAATCCGTGCCAATGCGATTGCTCCGGGCTTTATCATCACTGAAATGACTGCTAAGTTGTCTGATGAAGTGAAAGCTGAATGGAACAAGCGTATTCCTTTGCGCCGTGGAGGTACACCGGAAGATGTAGCTAACATAGCTCTGTTCCTGGCTTCTGACATGTCTTCATATGTATCAGGCCAGGTAATTCAGGTGGATGGTGGTATGAACATGTAATTTATGCTGCATAATTCTGCAGGCACGGATTTCGCAGGTGTAAAACACACGAAAGGTCGGAATCCGTGCCTGTTTTTATTTGAATACGTTGAATCATGACTGTAGTTTACGAAGACAATCATATTATTGTGGTCAACAAGACTGCTTCTGAAATTGTGCAGGGAGACAAGACTGGTGATGTACCTTTGTCGGAAATCGTTAAACAATATCTGAAGGAAAAGTATGCGAAACCCGGTAATGTCTTTTTGGGAGTGACGCATCGTTTGGATCGTCCGGTAAGTGGGTTGGTAGTTTTTGCCAAAACCAGTAAGGCATTGGCACGGTTGAATGAAATGTTCCGTAACAGTGAAGTGAAGAAGACTTATTGGGCGATTGTGAAGCAGGCTCCCAAAGAACCAGAAGGCGGGTTGGTTAATTTTCTGGTACGCAATGAAAAGCAGAATAAATCGTATGCATACGATAAGGAGGTACCTAATTCCAAGAAAGCAGTACTTCATTACCGGCTGATTGGGCATTCGCAGAATTATTTTCTGTTGGAAGTAGATTTAAAGACGGGACGCCACCATCAGATACGTTGTCAGTTGGCAAAGATGGGATGTCCTATCAAAGGCGATTTGAAGTATGGATTTCCTCGTTCTAATCCGGATGGAAGCATTTGTCTGCATGCCCGTCGGGTACGTTTTATCCATCCTGTGTCAAAGGAAGAAATCGATCTGACAGCACCTGTTCCGGAAGGAAGCTTATGGAACGGTTTCGATATGCTTTGATTGATGTTTATGGGTATAAAAAGTGAGTGGGAGCGCTTCACAGCGTTCCCACTCATTAACACATAGGCATCTTCTTTATAAAAAGAGGTTGAGTCCTCTTTATATATGGGGTTGGGTTTTAAAAAAAGTCTATTAGTTTTTGTGTATGCAATTTGTACCATAAATAGTATTGCAAGATACGTGCCAAACTTTACTGATTTGTTTAAATAGCTTATAATAAACTATTTATATATTCCTCTTGTGTTTGTCCGGTTTCTTTTTTGTGGAAAACAGTGTGGATGGTGTGGAAAAAGTCCACACTTTATTGTGGAATATTATAAAGTTTCAGTTTATTGTAGAGTGTTTTACGGTCTATACCAAGAAGTTGTGCTGCACGTGTCTTGTTATTCCTCGTTTGTTGCAGAGCCTGTAGAATCCGTTGTTTTTCGTCATCTTCATTCCTCAGCGTCAGATTAACTGTTTCCTGGCTTGTTCTTGTAGCGTATAATTCTTCTCCTAATTCTTTACAGGTGATGAAATCGCCTGTAGCCAACAGAGTTGCCCGTTTAACTACATTTTTCAGTTGGCGCAGATTTCCTGGCCAGTCATAACGTTGCAAGGCATTACAAGCTTCTGCATCGAATCCTACCAGGTTACGTTCCAACTCTTTGTTGGCCTGGTCGAGGAAGAAATTGGCAAAGAGCAGGATGTCTTCAGCCCGGTCTTTCAGTGAAGGCATGTAGAGTGTGAATTCATTGATTCGGTGATATAAATCTTCCCGGAAATTTCCTTTTGCGATAGCTTCTTTCAGGTTTTCGTTTGTTGCTGTAACCAGACGCACATCTACTTCGATTTCCTTGACGGAACCAATTCGCCTTACCCTGCGTTCCTGTAGAGCACGTAATAACTGTACCTGTACTTCGTAACTTAGGTTTCCTATTTCATCCAGAAAAAGCGTTCCTCCGTTGGCTTCTTCAAAAGCTCCGACTTTATCGGTCAAGGCCCCGGTAAAAGAGCCTTTGATGTGTCCGAAGAATTCAGATGCAGCCAGATCTTTGGGGATGGAACCACAATCGATAGCAACGAACGGTTTATCAGCCCGTTTGCTCAACTGGTGTATACGGTGTGCTACATATTCCTTTCCGGTACCGCTTGCGCCGTTTATCAGTACAGACATTTGGGTAGGCGCTACCAGACGTACATAGTTGAACAGTTGTTGCGCGGCTTCACTTTCTCCTTCCAGGAAGTTTGAGGCAGGAGGCAACAGTATATTTTCTGTTTCTTTTGTTTCTTTGTGTGGAAGAACAATGGCTTCTTTGATTTTTTTGAGGAGCTCATCCGGTTGTATGGGTTTGGATATATAATCTGTTGCTCCTAATTTCATACATTGTACGGCACTTTGGATTTCTGCATAACCGGTCATGATGATGAAAGGGGTATTTTTTTTCTGTTCTCTAAGCCAAGAAAGCAAGTTTATTCCATCCTGATCTGGCAAGCGCAAATCAGAAATTACCAGATCAAATTCTTTTGAAAGCAGAATTTTACGGGCACGGGCACTCGTGCTGGCTGTTTCTACATCGAATTCCTTTTTCCCCAACCACGTCTTCAGCATGGTAGAAAATGTCAAATCATCTTCAACGATCAGTACAGTTGAAACCATAACTATTTAATTAATTATACAAATATAATCTTTTTATGGCATTGTTCCATTTCTTTCAAGCACTTTTTACATAAAACTTGTATGAAAATAGAAAATTTCTGTCAAAGAAAACTCACTTGATAAAAACATGAGGACGTTTTGATTAAAATGTCCTCATGTTTCGATTAAAATGTCTAGACGGATTATTTAAAACGATTAGGCGTTTTTAGATTCTTGTTGATGTAATGTTGTGCAGTAGTTTTCGGCATATGTGATTACTTTTTCTGCACATCTGATGATTGACGCTGTGTATGTTTCACTTTCGCTGTCTGTAAGTCCGCTGGTTCGTCTGTGGTCCATGTCCTGCAAGACAGGAATAATCTCCTTGGCTTCTATCATGGTAAAGGTAGGGAGCATTTTATGGGCAATGGCGCAGAGTTGTTGTGAATTGTTTGCTTTTTGTGCTTCCTGCAGTGCCTGTATGTTTCGTTGGGTTTCATGTATGAAGGTCTGCATGATTTCGATGGCTGCTTTCGGATCGTCTTCTGAGAAAGCGGTTAAAGGAGTAAACCGGAATGGAGATGTTGCCGTTTCAGGGAATGGAGATATTTCCGATTCTGGCTTTTCAGGGTGAGCTGATTGAGAAACCTGAAACAGACGGGTGAATATCTGCAGGATATCTGATTGGTTGAACGGTTTCTGTAACATGCCGGAGAAGCCTTTCGACTGGAAATCTTTTTCACTTAAATCACCGCGGGCTGTGATTGCGATGATTGGTAATGTTTCTGCATGGGGAATTGCCAGTTTTCGGATATGTTGGAGTAGTTCAAATCCGTTCATAGCTGGCATCTGTATGTCTGTAAAGACAATGTCTATCCGTTGGGTTGTCAGGATTTGCATCGCCTCGTCCGGTTGCTGACAACAATGGATGATTGGTTTTTCTTCAGCCGAGGTTTCACCGTTGACCAGTGTATGCAGAATGATGGCTTGTGTAAGGTGTAGTTGGATGCTGTCATCATCTACCAGCAGGATGTTCAGGCGAGTGGTAGGCAACAGTTTCCCGGCTTTGTTGGTACCAGACTTATTGGCTGAGATATGCGGTAAAGGCAATGAAACCGTGAAGGTACTTCCTTTTTGGGGTATACTGTCAATATGGATTTTTCCGTTGGCCAATTCGATGAGTTTCTTGGATATGGAGAGTCCTAATCCGAAACCTTCCTGTCCTTGAGCACTTTGAAGACGGGTAAATTCCTGGAAAATGCGTGTCTGTTCTTCGGGAGTCATACCACAACCGGTATCCTGGACACTGAATGTAAACTGATTGCCCTGATAACGGACACGTAGTTTGATACTGCCTTCATGAGTGAATTTCAGGGCGTTTGAAAGCAGGTTCTCTGCTATTTGCCGGATGCGGAAAGGGTCTCCTTCTAATACCAGTTCGTCTGCGACCTGTTCTTCGTAAGTCAGGCTGATACCTTTCTTTCCCGCTAGTGGAAGAAAGCTGTGGAAAATGTGGTTGAAAAGTTCATTCGGGTGAAAGGCTACCTGCTGCAGGTCCATTTTCCCAGCTTCCAGACGATGATAGTCCAGTAATGAACCTATCAGGTCGAGCAAATGTCTGGCTGAACTTTTCATATTAGACAGGTAAAGCAGTTGTCGGCGATCTTTGGTGATTCGGATTAAAAGGTCGATATAGCCGATAATAGAGCCAGTAGGAGCTTTGATGTCGTGAGTAATGGTCAGCATCAGTTTCTCACGGGCTATCAAAAGGTTTTCTGCATACAGTTTGGCCTTTTCCAGTTCTTTCCGGTAGTGTGCACTGCGTGTCAGGTCTCGCCAGATAACTATGAAGAAGATGAGTGAAAGTACTACGGCAACTGTTGCAATGATTTCTATGGTATGGGCTGCCTGGTTACGTATTTCCTGTTCTTGACGAATCTTGCTGAATGCTGCGTTCTGTTCGTCAGTTTCGATGCTTTCCAGCAGTTGGGTAACACGTTGGCTTAATTCACTTCCGGCTATTCGTAAGCGGTTGATTCGCTCCAGTAGCACGCGTTGCTGTTGCTGTTGGGTATTGAATACCTTCCCGCGGATGTCTGAAATCAGGTTGGCTATTGTGTCAATCGGGCTATATTCTTCGCTGATGGTGTCTGTGTATTCCTCCTGTATGATATTGTTTACTTGAGTAGAATCGTTCTTCCCGGGAGAGAAAACCTCGGCCAGGCGTTTAAAGAATCCTTTTTTCTTGTGGTGGATGGTATAAGTATTTCGGTGAGTTACAATCTTTTTTTGTACACGTGGCGCTCTGAGTAATGAGTCCTGTTTGTTGAGTAGACTGTCCAGTTCGGCCTGATACAGTTCCTCTGTCGGGCTGTCTGCCATGGCTTCCAGAACAGCTATCATGTTTCTTTCTTTTTCCCGGAGTAGTCCACGTACAGTGTCCAGACGGGTTTGCTGTAAAGTGTCTGTCAGATAAATCTGTAGTGTATCAATACTTTTTTCTGCTTCCCGCATAGCCAGCAGGTATGGTTGGAATTCATCGATTTTTCCAGAACGGAGTGTCTGTCCGATAATTTCCACATCATACAGCTGACTGATAATCTGGTTGGTGATTTTCCGTCGTTTGTTGATATTGGCTTCGAGTTCCGATGGCTCGGTCAGCAAATTCATTTCCTGATAGATATAACCGATGGCTCCTAGTAATAGCGAAATGAGGAGGATGAATCCGAAGGCAATTTTAGAAGAAGTCGATATCATGATGTGGTAGATTGGGGACGGGTTTTATGTTTGAATCGGAGGTAATACATGATACCTGCGCTGGTCAGTCCGAAAGGGAAGGCCATCCAGACACCTGTAATCCCCCCATTCAGGACAAAGCCGAAGAAATAACCGGCAGGCAAGGATATGACGAAATAAGCGATGAATGAATATAACAACATGGGGCGTACATCGGCCATACCTCGCAGAGAGTTGGCGAAGTTTATCTGTAGTCCGTCACCGAACTGGTAGATGACTAATGGAATGATGAGTTGGGCTACCATGAGACTGACCGCCTGACTGTCGGTGAATAATCCTCCTAACTGATGTCGGAGCAGGAAAATGGGAATAGAAGTTGCTATTATCATGATGAAAATCAGGTGGAATCCTGCGGTAGCTGTCCGTCGTACGTTTTCGATATCATGTTGTCCGTAGTAGTTACTGATGCGGACCGATACTGCAGCTCCCATTCCATAATACATCATGAAACAGACTTGTGAGATGGTCAGCATTATCTGATGAGAGGCTAAGGCTGTACTTCCTAACCAGCCCACCATAATGGTACTGAGACTGAAAGAAGCTGTTTCCATTCCCATCTGTCCGGCGATAGGCCATCCTAAACGGTTGAGCAAGGAAAAATCGGTACGGTTAATTTTTCCCTTTAGAAAGCCTTTATGGAACTGTCGGTAACGACCTGTACAGAAAAACAAGCAGAGGTAGGCGATTACCATCAGGATACGGGCTATCAGGGTAGACAGGCCGGCTCCGTTCAGACCTAGTTCCGGCAGACCGCATTTGCCGTAAATCAGCAGGTAGTTGCCGATGATATTCAGAATATTTCCACCGAGAAGAATCCACATGGAAACACGGGTATCGGTAATTCCGTCGGTAAATTGCTTGAAGGCATTGAACCAGAGCACGAATGGCATGGATGTCAAAAGAATGAGAAAGTAAGGGCGCATCATAGGGATGAGCTCCTGCGGTTGACCTAACCGATGGATATTCTGGTAAAGCAGGTACATGACAGTGCATACCATAACCGCCAGTACAGTATTGGCAGCCAGGCTGTTTTTCAAGGATCGTCCGGCAGCTTCATAATTGTGTTGTCCGAACAGGCTGCCTACTATCGGAGTCAGTCCATAGGAAAATCCCGTGCTGAAAATAATGGCCAGTCCGAACATGTTATTGACAAAACTGGCAGCAGCCAGTTCTGGAGTACTGTGGTGTCCAATCATCAAGGTGTCAGCAAATCCCAGAATGATGACGCCTATTTGTCCGATGACGATAGGTATTCCTAGTTTTAATAATGAGTGGTAGTGTGTCTGCTGTTTCATTGGGCGGCCTGATAATAAAGTACATTGCAGTTTTCCGGTATCAGGTATGTCTGTGCTGTCTGACAAATTTGCTTTGCCGTTACTGCCCGATACTTTCCGACTTCTTCGTTGATGTCTTCCGCTTTTCCGAGCAGTTCGAAGTAAGCCAGATTGGTAGCTACGTTCAGGTAGTTGATATTGTTGAAAATCTGTTCACTTTCGTAACGGTTCTTTACTTTTTCCAGTTCCGTCTCATTTATTGGAATATTCTTCAGTTTCTCCAGTTCTTGCCATACGGCCTGTTCAGCTTCTTTCAGTGAGATACCTGCGGCCGGTTTACCCGTAATTTGCAACAGGCCCTCATCCAGACTGCCTGAAATGTAGGCATCAATGGAGGTAAAGATTTTTTGTGAGATGACCAACGATTGAATCAGACGTGAAGAACGCCCGTTGGCCAGCAGGTCTGTCAGCATATCAAATACTTGATAGTCCGGATGGAGACGGTTACACATGTGAAAAGCCATGTAGAGTACATCTACCGGTACATTCCGTGTAACGGTTTTCCGACGGATTGAAGTCTGGGGCTTTTCTACTGGTAGGTTTCTGACAGGGACTTCACGTGCGGGAATCGGTCCGAACCATTTCTCCGCCAGCCGGATGGTTTCTTCGAACGAAATATGTCCTGATACGGCCAGAATCGCATTATTAGGAGCATAGAAACGATAGAAGAAAGCTTTTACTTCTTCCAGCGTAGCGTTGGCAATGTGACTGATTTCCTTTCCGATTGTCGGCCAGCGGTATGGATGGTCCTGATAAGCCATTTCCCGTATCAGATGCGATGCGTCGCCATATGGCTGGTTCAGATTGCGCTGTTTGAACTCTTCGATAACTACCTGACGTTGTACTTCCAGACTGTGCGGACTGAAATCCAGACTCAACATACGGTCACTTTCTAGCCAGAACCCGGTTTCTACGTTCTGGTAGGGAAGGGTGATGTAATAATTGGTGATATCGTTGTTAGTCCATGCATTGTTTTCTCCGCCGGCATTCTGAACCGGTGTGTCGTAATCGGGTATATGGACTGAACCTCCGAACATCAGGTGTTCGAACAGGTGGGCGAATCCGGTATGTTCCGGATCTTCATCGCGAGCTCCTACTTTGTATAATAGGTTGAGGGCGACCATTTGGGTTGAGTCGTCCTCATGATGTACAATCCGTAATCCGTTTGGCAGGCTGTATCGGTTTACACTAATCATCTTATTCAGCAATTACAGCTTTCAGAATACGGACGTCCGTAACCGGTCGGTCGGCACGGTTGGTCTTGACACTTTCTATTTTATCCACGATATCCATACCCTCTACTACTTCACCGAATACGGTGTAGTTTCCGTCAAGGTGTGGTGCACCTCCCAAGGTCGTATAGGCTGTAATTTGTTCTTTTGAGAATTTAAAGCGTGGTTCTTTGGCTACTTCGGCACGTGCCTGTGCTTCCAAAGTATCTTGCAGTTCTAATAGGCCTTCGTTGTCACCGGCTTTACGCATCTTGTAGATTTCTTTCATGTGCTTGCGGGCCAGAATGTTGAAAGCTGTGTCCAGACGGGCTTCATTAATCTGATTCTCCATGTTGATGAGTTGTGCTTGTGAGAACGTTCTTCCGGTAACGATATAGAACTGACAACCAGATGAGGCTTTCTCTGGGTTTACTTCATCTCCTTGACGGGCAGCAGCCAAAGCACCTTTCTTATGAAAGAGAGTAGGATTGAATTCTGCCGGAAGTGTATAGCCCACATCTCCGTTTCCTAATGTCGCAGTATCACTGGCATGTTTACTTTCCGGGTCGCCGGCCTGTACCATGAAACTTTTGATGACGCGGTGGAAAAGAGTACTGTCATAAGCTCCTTCTTTTACTAGTTTGATGAAGTTGTCGCGATGTCCTGGAGTTTCGTTATAGAGTTTGACTGTGATGTTTCCCAGGGTTGTTTCCAGTCTAACCAGTGTTTCATTGTCTTTTTCCATGTGGGTTTTCTTTTGTTGGTTACCGGTACATGCCATGATACAGCAGGCAACCAAGGTTAATAATAGGATTGCTTTTTTCATAGAGAACTGTATTAGTGCGCAAAAATACAAAACATTTTCTAATTAGAACGGATAACCGATGGCGAAATGTATTCCCAGTCCGTCCTTGAACTTCGGAATGTTGTAATAACCACTTTTGTTCGTTTCATAAGGTACGTGCAGTGCAATACCCATATCCAGACGGAGTACGATGAAGCTCATGTCGTAGCGTATACCAACACCAGTTCCTAAAGCGATGTGATCAAAGAATTTGTCAAGTGTGAACTGGGCACCGGGGCGGGCCGGGTCGTTACGTAGCAGCCATACATTTCCGGCATCCAGAAAGACTGCTCCGTTCAGATTTCCACCGGCCAGGTTAGAAAGCATCCGGAAACGGTACTCTACATTCGCTTCCAGTTTCAGGTCTCCTGTTTCGTCTACGTAAGAGTAGGTAGCACTCTCTTTCGGGTGGAAACTTCCCGGACCGATGGACCGTATGGTGAAAGCACGGATACTGTTGGCTCCTCCTACATAAAACTGCTCGCTATAAGGAGCGATGGTCTTATTGCCGTAGGAATAGATGATACCTCCCATAAAACGGGTTGCTAACTGGTGTTTGTCATTGAACTTGTGCAGCAGACGGATGTCTGATGTAAACTTCATGAACTGTGCGAAAGGAGTACCCAACAGTTTCTTGTCTTTTTGGCTGAACTTCTGTCCGAAAGCTGCGTAAATCAGCGAGGTAATGTTGCCGGCCGAAGTGACGGAACTTTCCCACCAGAGTTGGTTTTTCTTTTTCAGAAAAGCATTGTCATACGTATAGGTATATGAAATGGACGGAATGAACTGGTCATCCAAACTGTGGAACAACATCGGATTAGCAGTAGCGATAGAATCGAAAGCGGCTGTCCGGTGTTGGAGCGTATTGAATACCAACTGGAATGGGGTGACTGTATGTTTTGACATTGGTGAAGAACGGAAATCATATGATACAGTTCCTCCAAAAGAAAGCATCTTGAAATATCGGGCACGATTTACCTGTTCTCCGTATATACGGAAATAAGTATGCGACGGAAATCTGAACGGATTGATACGTTTCTTGACGAATGGAAGGATAATTCGTGGAAATTCCAATGAAAGTTCCGCTCCCAGTTCGTAAGAGTTCATTACCGAGCTTTCACCGTCTACTGTTGAACTGGTCTGCCATTCATATGAACCTTTCAGTTTTAGGTTCAATGAGGCGCCCATTCCTCTGAAGTTTCTGCGTGAAAGGTTGAAGATTGCTCCAGGTCCGGTTTGTTTGGTACTTTTAGTCGTGACATTGAACTCCAGTTCACTGTCATAAGGCAGGTCAAACATAGCGTTGACCCGTATGTCTAACGTATCGTTCAGCAAGGAGTCTCCTCGCGGAATGTAGTTCATTTCTGTAAACTTGAAAGCTCCCAGCCGGGCCAGGGCTTCCTGGGTATAATCCTGACGTTTCTGTGAGTATAATTCTCCTTTACGGTATAGGAAGCGGCCGCGCAATACGCCGAATCTTATATCGGGTTTCTTTCCTGGATAATGTACGGTGAAAGTCCGGGTCTTCAATGAATCAGTAGGCCGTTCACCGTTATAACCGGTCAGGTATACGGAGGTGTTCCCCAGGTAATATTGTTTCAGGCCTTCCTGTGGAATACTTTTTTTGGCCACTACTTTCAAGTTTACATATCCAGGGCGTATCAGCGTATCAGCCAAGAAAGTAATGAAATCTGAGCGGAAATAATAATATCCGTTGTCACGCATCAGATTTACCAGTCTTTGTCTTTCGGCATCCAGCTGATTGACATTGAAGTTGTCTCCTTTGTGTATGAGTTGTTCGGAAGCGTGGCTACGGATGAGGCTGTCGGCACGTGGCATGAAACCTTCGTACATAATGGAGTCCAGAAAATAGGGCTTTCCCATATCTACGTCGTATGAAAGCTTTACAGCCCGTGGATTTTTAGTGCTGTCTACCTGATAGGTCACTTGCCCATTGAAGTATCCGTAATTGCGTAGCAGATTGGTTGCTACCTTTACACGGGTTTCCGGATTGACAGTAGAGAGTAATACCGGTTCGGAGGCTAGTTTATCGAAAATCCATTTCCCAACCCCTTTCTCATAGCGTTCAAAACGGTTGTATACCCATAATCCAAACGGAAAAGGTATCCGGTATTTGGCACTTCCTAAAAATGAATTATTCGGAGCGATACTGATGGCTCCTTCCACTTCTTCGAGGGCCGTATTTCCGGTACTTGTCGGGTCCGGATTTTGGACAGTAATGTTTTTGATTCCGGTGTATAGGGTTTCTCCCTCCGGCAGGTGCTTGGTTGTTGAGCAGGCAGTTGCCAACCAGTCACTATCCATAACAGAAGGTTATTTTTCTTTGTCAGTCTCTTCATCTTTCTCTTTTTCTTTGTCTTTTTCCTTGTCTTCTTCGGTTGTAGCTTTTTTCTTTTTCCTGAAAATGAACAGTTCACCCAACTTACTTACTTTCTTGCGTAAGACAATACCTACACCAGTTTCAATCACTTCTCCTTCCAGTATACTTTCATAATTCTTATCGTGGAAGATTTTGATATAGCGTGTGCCGCTGTTATCGAGTCGGTATTCCAATGAAACATTATCGATGAATGATTCACTTTCATTGACATTGTTGCCGGTAGAGATTTTACCTCCTATCACTACTTGGAAGCGGTTGTTCCAGAATCGTTTTGCAAACTGAAAATTATAATCGGTACTGCTTCCTCCGGCTTCGTTGCTGTTAGTTTCCATACCGAAATTGACATCTACCGTCTTCAAGGCACTTCCGGCAATGTTACTGATTTCGCTTTGCAGGAAAGAATTTAATGCACTGTTTGCGTCAAATTTACTGCTTGAACTGCTGGTACCCATATACATGCCAGTTACGAGCATGGTTACTGCCAGTTTATTCCTTTCTTCGGCCGACATGGCAGCCAGTTCATTTTGGAGGGTACCGTCATCCGGTGCTTCGAGGGTGAAGGTAAATCCCAAATTTTCCAGCCGGTTGGTTATGTTTACTCCTACATCAAAGTTTACGTTGCGCGATCCTTCTCCACTGTCGCTGACGGCTGCCCGTACTCGTTCTGATGCTTGGATGTTCAGATTCGGATTCATGATGTTTCCGGTCCATTCTATGTAACTTCCGTTCCGGATATAGAAAGTCTTGAGTGGGATGACCGGAAGTTCATACTTCATTTCTCCGCTCATGAGAGAGTAGCGTCCGTTCAATAGCATCGATCCTTCTGGGGTATATTGGAAAGATAAATCGCCTCCACCTTCCAACAGCATATAATTGCTTCCGTTAGGGGTCAGGTCAATTTTGGCTTGGACAGCTTCGTCGATGTGCATGGTCATCAGCATGTTGAGTCCTCCCAAGCTGAGCTCTTGTATCGGAGGTCTCTTGGCTGTGGTCGTATCATTGAAATTGACGAACGTTACAGTTTCAGCCAGTTTATCTTCTACAGTCAGAGGTGAATCTTTCAGAATGTACGTGAAATCACTGTTACCCAATACATTCATGTTGCCGCGCATGGTCAGTTCTTCCATATTCCCTTTCAAAACTGAAGAGAAATCTACATAAAGCTTGCCATAAATTAGTGACTCTTTGGTCCGTTTGCTGTTTATCAGCTCGAAATTCCGGGCGTTCATCCTCAAATCGAGTCTCGGATCGGCCAGGTTGACCATGTCTACTGTCCCATCGATTGTGAACGGTGATTTACCTTGTGTAAATATGCTGAAGTTATCAAACGTCAGTTTGCTGTCCTTCACTTCTACCGGACGGTTGTCGAACCGTAGTTTCAAAGATGCTTGTGGAATTTCGATACCTACATCGTCCAGGTTGATGGAACCGTTCATCAGAAATTTATCAGTCTGACCGCTTACTCCCATTGAACCGTCAATGTCTCCACTTAGTTTAGCGGTCTGGTCTGGTATGAATGGATTGGCAATATCAAGTGGAAAGTGGTGCAAGGTCATATTAGCGGAAACAGTTCCGGGGTTCGATTCGTCTGCTCCTGAGAAATAGGAACCGTTCAGACTGGCAATTTCTTCATCGTTGAGTGTTACGAAACCGTCAATCCGGTGTTCGCCGGTTTCTCTAGGTAAATAAACACCGCTGAAAGCCCAGTCACCCAAATTTATCTGATTGAAATTCAATTGCTCAATCTGTGTTTCCAAAGACATATGGGCTATCTTGTCTTGTTGTATATAATGTGCTTCAGCGCTGATCATTCCAGCTATATCCGGCATGTAAGGAATAATCCGGCGGAATTCGGCGATATTGATTCGGTTCAGTTCTAAAGTCAGATCTTGCTGGGCGGTAGAATCTGGAGATGAATAGAACTGAAAACCAGTGTATTGATCGTCATATAGTTTCAAATTGGCGTGTATACGTCCGTTGTCTCCAAGATAAATGTAATTATTCGGATTAACATGGAATGTCCGGTATACCAGTGTCGGATTGTTTGGAGAAACCTGAAGACTGATTCCGTTCTTATGTAAAGCTGCTACCAATCCGAGGTAAGCTCCCTGTTGTTTTTTGTCGTTCAAGTATTCAATCGTCAGATGAGCGTCTTCAGAACCGATATCACCATTCAATGATATGTCAAAGGCATCCTGATAAGGAGTTTTGTTGGCTTTCACTCCACTGGTAAATACGAACTTTTCCGGATTCTGTGAACTGTTGAAATACAGAGTATCCAGTTGAAGACTGTCAGTTCTCAGCCCATATACATAGGCTTCTCCGTTCAGGCCGTTAGCTGGAGAGGTGGTCAGGTTAACGTACAGACGGTTGAAGCGGATTTGGTCCATTGCCAACATGTTGGCTACAGGATTGTCATTCTTGGCGAAAATCCGGAAACGAGCTTCCGGAAGTAGTTTGCGGATAGCATTCTGATCGATGCTTTTGGCTTTCCATTGTTCACTCAGATGTTTGCTTACTTGCTCAAGGCAACGGCTTAAGTAATCCACATCTCCTTTGGCTCCCAACAGGAAAGTCAGATCACCGGCATTGGCATAACAGCGTAAAGAATCCTTGGCTGTGGTAAAACCTGCCAGGATATCTTTTGTTTTGAAAGTTTGTTTGAGCGCTATGATTTGAATATTGCTTAAAGAAGCTTGCATCTGATGTGATTTCCTCATGTCAGTAGCGAAACGCACATCAATATTCTGACTGACTTTGATGGATTTGTCTGTCAGTTGCAGTTCCTGTAGGTTCAGGTTCTGTATGCTGGCTGTCAGGTTGGCTTTGATTTTGTTCGGGTGTATGGAGGCATCCAGTTGTGAAGTGATGTTTGCCAGATTATCCTTGATATTCAACAGTACCAATGCATGTGTATCCTTGAGGTCAGCATTCAATGCTAAACCTGAGAATGTACGGCTTCCATATTGCAGATGATTGACATCGGCTTTAGCTTCCAGAGATGTTTTTGCCGAAAAGAAATCGGTTCCTTGGCCCTTTATCTGCATAGCAGCAGAAAGGTGGAATAGAGAATCTTCTGGTATGAACGGATGCAGATTCAGTTCATTGATGGTAACTTCAGCTCCGTACTGTTCGTTTCCCAAATGATAATCGGCTTTTGCCAGCATTTCTCCTTCGGGAGGGGTCAGTTGGAAACTTGCCTGCAGTTGCTCTCCCTCCATGGAAAACAGACCTTTTAGTAGTGTATTGGTCGGTATGATGACTCCACCGGTCAATGGAGACAGGAAACGAGTATCTGTGAAACGGGTGTCCATGTGGATAGATGCCTTTCGGTTCAGACTATCCATGGCGTTTATAATTTCTCCTTTGGCAGTCATGCGTACATAACCTTCCAGACCAACAGTCATTCCTGAGAGTGTCAGTCTGTCGATAGTTCCATCTATACCGGCTCTTATCTGTAACGGTGTGGAAGGATATTTTTTTATGAACTCTTCCGGCATGTCTGGTATCAGTTTGAAGAGGTCACTTTTCCCAAGTTCGACGAACAGGCGCCCACTTAATCGACTATCTTTGCTTGGTTGGGTAACACTCCAGTCAGCCATGGCATCAAAGCTGAGGTAGGAGTCTTGAGTTTTCATTTCTAGAGAAGGTATTCGGATGATATCCTTGTCGGCAACCAGACGGCCTTGGGTAGAAAGTATTTCTAGCCCGGAACGCTCCTTCAGATCCAAATTATGAATATTTGCACGGATATCATTCCCGGCATAATATACAGAGTCTACAGACAGGTTAATGTCTGATACTTCTATATGTGACGGGTCCAGGCCTGCATGAGCTGGTGTGTTTCCCAAGTGATAGGCTGCATTTCCCCGGCTGATTTTCAAGTGCCCTACGGTGTATGCAGACCGATGTAAATCTACTGTTCCGTTTTTCAGTAGAACTTCTCCCATACTTATATTCATCCGGGTAGTATCCAACGGCATGTTCAGGTTGAAAGAGACGTTCTCCATATCAGCCTGTAATAATTTGATTTTCCAAAAGAGAGGAGCACTGGAAGTCGTATCGGCCGCTGTTGTATCTGTCAGACATAGGTCGAGGTGCGTATCTTTCAGGTGTACATTGTTTATGATAGCTGTTTCCGGGTCAAGCTCAACACCATGCGATTCAATATAGAATTCACCCAGATAGCCTTGGAGTTGCATACCTTCAATCAGTTGAATCGTATTTACGGCAGCTCCTTTCAGCTCTAGTCCGTCCAACTCTATTTTTTTGTGTAATAAAGGCAATAACTGTACTTTGGCTGTCAATTTGTCGACAGCCAGAATCGTATCTTGCTT
Source organism: uncultured Bacteroides sp. (assembly GCA_900551645.1). Lineage (GTDB taxonomy): Bacteria > Bacteroidota > Bacteroidia > Bacteroidales > Bacteroidaceae > Phocaeicola. The sequence goes on along the minus strand of URWP01000009.1, from coordinate 11,470 downwards.
ATCAATAACCTTTGTTTCGCTGACTACCAGGTCAAGCGGAAAAGAGAGAGACAGGCGTCCTATATGAATTTGCATGCCTGTCGCTTCTGTTGCATATCGGGTAACCTGAGAAACCAGAAAATGCTGGACGGGCGGCAAATAAATCAGAATTGATAGCAAAACAAACAGGATGACAGGGGATAGAAAGACTATCCCGGTCCATTTTACATATTTCTTCATGTATAGCTCGTTTATCGTGCGAATATAGATAAAATAACCGAAATCTTCGATATTTTGTTTTGCTTCTCTTTGGTAAGAATCATAATATTTTTTTTAACTTTGTGCAGTACTTAAATTTATTTAGAACTTATGAAACCTACATTATTTGTATTAGCTGCCGGTATGGGTAGCCGTTACGGCGGTTTGAAACAGTTGGATGGGCTGGGTCCTAACGGAGAAACCATCATGGATTATTCTATTTTTGATGCTATCCGTGGTGGATTCGGCAAACTTGTATTTGTTATCCGTAAGGATTTCGAACAGGATTTCCGTGAAAAGATTGTCAGCAAATATGAGAACCATATTCCGGTAGAAGTTGTATTCCAGGATATTCATGATTTGCCTGCAGGCTTTACTTGTCCGGAAGAACGTAAGAAACCTTGGGGTACCAATCATGCAGTCCTGATGGGTAAGGATGTTATCAAGGAACCGTTTGCAGTCATCAATGCAGATGACTTCTATGGTCGTGACAGTTTTGCTGTTTTAGGAAAATACTTGTCTGAACTGCCGGAAGGTGCTACAAACGACTATTGTATGGTAGGTTTCCGTGTGGGAAACACTTTGTCAGAAAGCGGTACTGTAGCTCGCGGTATCTGTTCTACTGATGAAAATGGTCATTTGACAACTGTGGTAGAACGTACTGAAATCATGCGTGTAAACGGCCCGGTATGCTATAAGGACGAAAAAGGTGAATGGGTATCTGTAGAAGATAATACACCGGTTTCAATGAACATGTGGGGCTTTACTCCGGATTACTTTAAGTATTCAGAAGATTATTTCGTAGATTTCCTGAAAGATAATATCGGAAATCCGAAGGCTGAATATTTTATTCCTTTGATGGTTAACAAGCTTGTAAATGAAGGTACAGCCACTGTAAAAGTTTTGGATACTACATCTATGTGGTTTGGTGTTACTTATGCAGCTGACCGTCAGAGTGTGGTTGATAAGATTCAGGCATTGGTAGATGCCGGAGAATATCCGAACAAACTGTTCTGATTGTCATAATAGAATTTATAATAAAGAATAAGCCGGGATGCTCACGTATCCCGGCTTTTATGATTTTTGAAAGAGGTTATTTGATGTTGAGGATTGTTATCGGTTGTTGTCTGACGTTGTCCAACGGAACCGCCCGGTAAGTTACCTTGCTGAAATCAATGCTGTTCAAATCGAAACAACGGATTTCGCTGTTATACATAGTCCGGTAATAGAGCTTCCGGTGTTTCGGGTCGGTAGCGGTTGTCCATTGAGTTGCACTGGGGATATCTGTCGGGGTCTGATCTGTAGTGAACTCGATACCGATAGGAATATCGAAGTTATTCAATATTTGGAATCCGGTCAATACTGCAGCTTGTGCGTCTTCCGGTTGTGGTGCGGTAGACTGATAGAAAGCTGCACGGACAAACCGTGATGGAGGAGTGACGTCACCCGGTAGTCCCCACATGCCGTTTCCCATGCCGAAGGGAGCCAGTTTCAGATTGTCCAAAGTCTGAGCAGTGACAGGACCTGGACTCAGGTGAACATAATTGTTCAGATTAGTCCATTGCCATGATAAATCCGGTGAATTGGTTAATACTCCCAGGTGGTCATCATAAAACTTGTATTCACCATCGATGATTTCCAGAACAATTTGTTTACCAGATGTATCTGTGAATCTCCAATGTACGGTAGAAGCTCTTGGGTCAATCGCTATGACACGCACATCTGTCAATGCTTTCTTCACGTCGTCTACGGTAGCGCAGTTACCCAGTATCCAAGAAACCAGTTGAAGATCGGCAATACTTTTGTCCTTCAGTGCGGGGTCATATTCCGGATATTGCCCATATCCAGGAAAATAGAAAAGTCCGGCTGATAATCCAGCTTCGTTTAGGCCTTCAGCAACGAATTCCTTTTGTTCTACTGCCAGTCCTACATATCCATAGCGGGTTGTAAATGTCATTCCATCTGTATTCCCTTCGGGAAGATAGCTTTGAATCGTATGTCCACGAGGAACAATTACATATTGGCTGTTTAAGTTGGTGCCACCCCATTCGATAGTACGTGCCACTACTTTCGACTGGTCTTTGGCGGTCAATGTGATACCCGTGCAGGCATCAGCTGGTTGGGTGGAAGTTACGATAGCCGCTGCAAATAGCACGGCAAGTGAAAAGTAATGTTTCATAATCTGTTTGAAGTATTTTATTTATAAACAATCGAGTATGGATTTTGGTTTATGGTTATTCAGATATAATATTCCATCATTTCTACCAGACCAGCACGCAGAGCGTATCGGGTAGCTTCGTATACATTGTTTACTCCCAGTTTTCGGAAAATATTTTTCTTATGGGTCATGATGGTGTGTACACTTGAAAAACGGAGAGCAGCTATTTCCTTCACACTTTTCCCCTTGGCTATGAGTTTGAGAATTTCAGTTTCGGAAGGGGTGAGCGGAGTATGTATTCCAGAATGTTTATGATTTTCCTGTAGCAAATTGTTGACAGGATTGCAGAGATAGCGTTTACCTTCAGCAGCGGCTTGTAGTGCTTTGCAAATTTCTTTATCCGGACATTCTTTCAATAGAATGCTGATGTCTGGTTCTGCTCCCACTCTACGGATGACGTTTTCACTCAGGTCGGAGGAAAAAAGTATCCATTGTACTGATGGGAAACGTTTGACAATGACTATCAGTTCTTCTACATCCTTCAAATCGAATAGAGGGTAATCCAAAATGACGATCATACGGCTGTAAGGTTGCATCAGTATGTTCAGGAGTTCTTTCTTACAGGTTATGTCACGGGTCGGGCACATCGGGTACAGCCGGGACAAATAGGCATGTAGTCCTGTACGGGTAATATCCTGGTTGTCTGCTAAGATAAATAGCGTATGCATGGATGTGTAATCAATTGTTCTATTTCACAAAAATAGTTTTCTTTCTCTGTTTTTCAAAGATATAAACAAAAAAACACATACATGGTTCTCGGATGAACGGACAGATGATTATTCTGCCAGGTTATCCGTTTCTCATTAACCATTCTTTCAGCTCTCCAACCCGGTTCTTGCTGATGATAATTTTTTCCGGGGTTGATGTATGTAGATTGACTATCAGTCGATTGTTGAACCAAAGTGTAATATCTTTTACAGCTTCCCGTGCTATCAGATATTGTCTGTTTGCTCGGAAAAAGAATTGTGGATTCAGGCATTCTGTCAATTCATCGAGAGTCTGATTGAGGACATATTCTTTGCCTTGTGTCGTAACAGCTTTTACAATACCTTCGGTTATATAGAAGTATGAGACAGATTTTACAGCTAAAGGCAGCAGTTTGTCTCCTTTGACTGGTACCAGAAAATGAGTCTTATAGTTTTCTGCCCGTTGTAGGGCCTGCATCAGTTTCAGAAAATCCGGTTCGGCTGGACGTATAGGGTGCAGACGTTCCAGTTTGGCCAGGGCGGAACGCATTTCTTCTTTGTCGATAGGCTTGAGCAAATAGTCGATGCTGTTCACTTTGAAAGCCCGAAGGGCATATTCGTCGTAGGCTGTCGTAAAAATGATAGGGCAGGTGATATCGGTATGTTCAAATATCTCGAAGGCAGAACCATCTGCCAGATGGATGTCCATAAAGACCAGTTCGGGCATGGTATGTGTGCCAAACCAGTCGATACTATCTTCAACGCTGTCCAATACTTCAATAAGTTCCATATCAGGTGAAAGCTGTTCCAGCATTGCCTTCAGGTTGCGGGCAGCCGCTTTTTCGTCTTCGATAATCAGATACTTCATGAATTTATAGTGCTTGGGGTTTTATCAACGGAATGGTGACACAGAATTTCCCGTCAGTTTCCGTAATCTTGATTTCTTTATCCAGCAGTAAAGCGTATCTTTTGGTAAGGTTGGCCAGGCCTACTCCAGTTCCGGCTGCGGTTGTTCTTCGTGGTTGTAGATTGTTGTCCACTTGCAATGATATTTCATTGCTGTCCGGATTTCTGATGATTTTGATACCGATGGTCAGTGGCTTTCTGTTGCTGATTTCGTTGTGCTTGATGGCATTTTCTACCAGAGTCTGGACAGAAAGCGGAGGCAGGCAGTAGTCCATCCAGTGTGGATTGACATCAAGCAGGAAATGCAAATTATCTTCATACCGCATTTTCATCAGAAAGATATAGGCTTCTACGAAGTTCATTTCTTCGCGGAGAGTGACAATATTAGTTTCATTTTCCTGAAGGGTGTATCTTAATACTCTGGACAGTTCACGGATATAGTTCTGGGCTTTTTCCGGACTTTCGCGTACCAAAGACTGAAGGGTATTGAGCGAATTGAACAGCATGTGAGGATTTAACTGATTTTTTAGGGCTTGATACTGGTTGCGGACGTTTTCTGCCATCAGTTCTCCGTTCTGCAGTTGGACTTCCTGATGCTGGCGAATCAGGTAACTGATATAACAGCTGCCGGTTACGACCAGACTGAGTATGAAATCACGGATGGGATGAAGATAGTGATGTACCATCGCGTCGATTGCCGGAATATCGAAATGACGATGCAGGAATACAAACGCTTCACCGAACATTTTACTCAATATCCAGGTCAGTACAAATGAAAACCCTACTTTCCACCATGGCATACTTACTACCGGACTGTTGAAGCCAAACAAAAAAGTGTTCAGGGCAAAAAGAACCAATAGTGTGAGGAAAGTATAACCAGCTTCGAATAATACGTCAATAGCCGACATTTCCGGAAACAGGGTCTGCTGTTCCCGGGAATCTGTGAGTGACACCAGTTCCGGGAAATGTATGAGGAATCCGACGGTCAGTGAAATAATGACCGTCAGATAAATATATTTCTTGTTTGTTATCAACATATCAGTTCTCATCGGCTACTGTTTCGCAAAGATACATATTCCTGATTCATTTCTTTCCCATCCTTGCAGAAACATACATGCCTGGACGGAAAAGCGGACTGTTTTCCGTCATTTCAGCATAAAGTTCAATGGAACGGTTGGCATCGTCTACTTCCTGTCCTATGGAGATTAGCTTTCCGTGGAAAGTCTTGTTGCCTAAACCGTTGATTTGGAACAGTAGCGGACAGCCTATTTTCAGGCTTTCCAGATCTTTCTCATAAGCTACCAGGCGTACCATCATCTGGCTTTTGTCTATAATGTCGCAGAGTGGTTCGCCGGAATCAAGGTATTTCCCCAGATTTGCCTGTAGATTACTGATATATCCGCTGATAGGAGCCTTTATTTCCAATGAAGGAGAGATACCGTTTCCAATCAGTTTTTCCGGTTGAATACCTAGCAGGTGCAGCCGGGCAATGGCAGCCTGCATCCGGCTTTTCATAGACAGATAGTCGGCCTTGCTCTGTTGAAGTTTTTTCAGTGAGGCAGCTTCTTCTTGTGAGAGAGTCTGTTGTCTGTGGTATTCAGCTTCCAGATATTCCAGTTGGGCGCGACTGTCCAGATATTCTTGTTGTAAGGTTATGAATTCCGGATTTTCCAGTGTGGCCAATATACTTCCTTTCTTTACGTATGTACCTGGTAGCAGAGACAGGTTTTTTACTATACCTCCCATAGGCAAAGTAATGGCCGCGAAATGCTGGGGTGGAATAACCAGTGTTCCGTTGAAGGTAGAGGCATTCGCAACGTTTGTGGCCCCGGTAATTCCGTCTACTTGTGAGGTGTCTGCCGGTGATACGGTATCTGTCATAGGCTTTTCCAGCTGTGTATCGGAGGCTTGTTGGGTATTTTGTTTATCAGAAGGATTGCAGGATGCCAGAAGCAGGACTACAATCGGGAAGATTAACTTTTTCATGCGATATAAATATTATTGGTGATACAATTCATATTCCAGTGCTGCAAGGTTATATTGATAGACTGCTTCGATATACCCTTTTTTTATTTCGAGAGCGGCATTCAGGCTTTGTACATATTGGGTGATGTCCGATTCGCTTTCGCGGAACTGGGCATCGGCGGTTTTCATGAGATTGTCTGCTTCTGTCAGCGCGCTGGTGGTGTAGAACCGGATACTTTCTGCATAGCGTCGGATGGATGCGCGCAGTTCCGAAACTTTCAGACTCAGTTCGCGGGCTTGGGCCTCTGTCTGGGTCTGAGTCTTGTACATTTCGAATTTGGCCTGACGTATTTTGCTGCGTTGAGGCAGAAACCAGATAGGGAAGGATACTCCTATCATCCAGGAATCCAGTCCCTTATCGGGGAGAATGTTCTGTCGTACGTATCCCACTGAGAATTCCGGGAAGAAGCGGCTCCGTTCAATATTCAGTGTTGCCCGCTTTTCAAGAACTTGACTCCGTAAATAGTTCATATGAATTTCAGAAACCGATGCTGTATCTGTATCTATCGGATAAAGCTGGATGGAAGAGTCATCTGGAACTATCGGCGAGTCTGCGTAACAAATCCATTGGAGCCGTGTGGCAGCCAGTTTGAGTTCTTCATCAGCCTGGAAAAGTTTATTCCGCATATCAGAAGCGATAGTGGTTATCATGCTTTTTTCCAACTGGGTGATGTCTCCTTGCTGATAGCGTACTTCACCGGCTTTTTGCATCTTATCGGCCAGTGTGCTTTGTTGTTTATACATGTCTTTCAGGTTCCAGGCATACAGATAGTAGGCCCAAGCTCGTTTTACTTCGGCCTTTACTTCTCTTTCTACTAGTTGTTTATAGAGATTTCCTGTCTGAATTTGTTTGTTTACCAGTGAATTCTTATAGAAAGGAGTCAGCAGAGATCCCACAGACTGGGTGACTGACAGTTCCTTGTCTTTACGCTGCACACCATTCAGTTGCCCCCAGGAATAGGAGAATTCTGTAGGAGATGCTTCGAAAATCTCTCCACGGGTAGATCGGATGCGTGCAAGGTCGGTATCGGCCATCTGCAGACGGGGACTGTGTTCTACAGCCATTTTCAGAGCTTGTTCCAGGCTGATGGCTTGTGGTATTTCCTGTGCATCGATTTCGGATGGAATTCCGGTAATCAGGCATACAAATATACCGAAACCTAACCACTTTTTCAGTTTACTGCTTCGTAACATGACAGTTGAGTTTACTATGTGATAGAATACAGGGATAATCAACAGAGTAAGTACAGTGGAGACAATCAGTCCGCCAATGACTACTGTAGCTAGTGGACGCTGTACTTCAGCTCCGGCCGAAGTGGCTATTGCCATTGGTACGAAGCCAAGAGAGGCAACGAGTCCAGTCAGGAATACCGGGCGAAGCAGATGCGGGCAACTGATGCGGATGATGCGGGAAGTACACATCGGGTATTCCCGGCTTTTACGCACTTCGTTGAAGTGGTTAATCATCAGAATACCATTGAGTACCGCTACTCCGAAAAGTGCAATGAAACCTACGCCGGCAGAGATGCTGAAAGGTAGTCCGCGCAGCCATAAGGCCAGGATACCTCCAATGAGTGAGAGAGGTACGGTACTGAATACTACCAGAGTATAGGTTACAGACTTGAAAGCAAAGAACAGCAATAGCAGAATTAGCATAAGAGCTACCGGAATAACTACCAGCAGAGTATTGATGGCATTCTGCAGATTCTCGAACTGACCGCCATAAGAGAAATAATATCCAGGTTTCAGACGGATGTGTTGTTCCAGTGTCTGCTGAATATCAGTTACTACCTGCTGGATGTCGGCATCACGTACATTCACACCGATGACGATGCGTCGTTTGGTGGCATCACGATTTATCTGTAATGGACCGTTTACCAGGTCGATCGTAGCTACTTCGCTTACCGGAATCTGGATACCGTCAGTCGTGCGTACGAACAACTTGTCCAGATTAAGATCTTTCACTTTTTCATTATCAAGGCGGAGAACCAGATCGAAACGACGTTCGTTTTCGAATACTACTCCAGTCGCTTCACCGGCATAAGCTGTCCGGACAATTGTGTTCAATTCTTCAATGTTGATACCATAGCGGGCTATTTTGGCACGGTTATATTGCACTACCAGTTGCGGAAGTCCCATGGCTTGTTCTACAATTACGTCGGAAGCTCCCGGTATCTTTTCGATGTAGATTGCCGCTTCTTTGGCTTTGGCGTACAGTTCGGACATGTCTTCACCATATAGTTTTACGGCGATGTCCGCTTTGGCTCCTGTCATCAGCTCATTGAAACGGAGCTGGATAGGCTGTGAAAAGTTGAACTCTGCCCGGTCGGACAGCGGTTCCAGCGCATTCTTCATTTTTTCCACCATTTCTGCACGACTGGAAGCGCTGGTCCATTCCTTGAAAGGTTTCATGACGATCATGACATCGGCATCTTCTACTGCCATCGGGTCGGTAGGAACCTCTGCCGTACCGATTTTGGCTACTACGTGTTTGATTTCGGGGAACTGTTCCTTGAGGGTCTTTTCTGCCAATCGGGATACTTCGATGCTTTCTGTCAGTGAACTACCTGCAGGTAGAGTCATCTGCATGGCGAAATCGCCTTCGTCCAATGTCGGAATAAATTCTGCTCCTAGCCGGGTGAACAGCCATAAGCTGGCAGCCAGGGCCAGAAAAGCAACCGATACGGTGAGTCGGACATGATGCAGGCAAGAAGACAAGACTTTCTTGTATATCCGTCCCAGTTTTTCGAAAAAGTGATCGGCGAGTACTTTCTTTTCCTTGATTTCCCGCTTCAGGAAGCAGGAGGCCATCATGGGAACGTAGGTCAGTGAAAGTAAAAGCGCTCCTATAATGCAGAAAACCAATGTTTTGGCCATCGGAGTAAAGTATTTCCCTTCGATGCCTGTAAGAGTCAAAATCGGGAAAAATACTATCAGGATAATCAGTACGGCAAAGGTAGCCGAACGTGCTACGCGACTGGCTCCTTTTCCGACTTCCGCATTCATTTCTTCTTTTGTCAGAGTACGCCCACGGAACTGACGGCTGTATAGATGTGCCAGGATTCCTTCCAGAATGACGATGGATCCGTCTACCACAATACCGAAGTCGATGGCTCCCAGGCTCATCAGATTGGCCGATACTCCGAATATTCTCATCAGGATGAAGGCGAATAGCATGGCCAGTGGAATGACAGAAGCTACAATCAGTCCTGCCCGTACATTCCCTAAAAAGATTATCAGTACCAGAAATACGATAATGGCTCCCTCTATCAGGTTGCGGATAACGGTCGAGATGTTTCGGTCTACCAGTTCCGAACGGTTCAGGTATGGTTCGATACGGATGCCTTCCGGCAACATTTTCTGTACCTGTTCCACCCGCTTTTCCAGTTCGGTGGTCACTACGTTGGCATTGGCACCTTTCAGCATCATGGCGATACCACCTACACATTCTCCCTTGCCGTCTATCGTCATGGCACCAAAACGTTTGGCACTGCCGAAACGTACCTTGGCTACGTCACTTACGTGTACAGGAATCCCGTTGCGGTTGGTTATTACTACCCGTTCTATATCTTCCAAACTGCTTATCATACCTTCCGAACGGATGTAATAGGCCCGGTTTACTTTTTCTATATAGCTGCCACCAGTGTTCTGGTTGTTCCGGTTCAGAGCCTCAAACACTTCGCCGATGGTAATGTTGAGCGAATAAAGGGCATCCGGATCTACCGCTACTTCGTACTGCTTCAGGTTTCCACCGAAGCTGTTGATTTCTACGATACCGGGGATACCTGACAGCTGACGTTTCACTATCCAGTCCTGAATGGTACGCAGCTCCATGGCATCATACTTGTCCTCATATCCGGGAGCTATTTCCAAGGTATACTGGTAAATCTCACCCAGTCCGGTAGTAACGGGCATCAGTTCCGGTGTACCCAGTTCTGTAGGAATTTCTCCGGCTACGGTCTGTATCTGTTCACTGATGAGTTGTCGGGCCTGTAGGGTAGGGACACTTTCCTTGAATACTACAGTTACCAGTGAAAGTCCGAAACGGCTGACTGAACGGATTTCTTCCACGTTCATGATATTGCTCATAGCAATCTCGATGGGGAAAGTAATCAGTTGTTCCACTTCTTGAGGAGCCAGAGTAGGCGATACGGTGACTATCTGCACTTGATTGTTGGTGATGTCCGGTACCGCGTCAATGGGTAGCGTTATCATCGCATAGATTCCTCCGATAAGGAGGAATAGGGTAGTCAGGCCCACGAACAGTTTTTTCCTGACAGAGAAACGTACGATTGCATCAAACATGATTGTCTTTTTTACCGGCAAAAATAGATATACCGGATGCTGTTTGCTCGGAAAAAGGAAGCGAAAGGGAATAGATTCGGATTGAAAGGGAAGAAATGCGGGGTGAATTCTGTTTCCTCATAAACAAATTCTGATTAAAATTTGGACACTTGAGGAATATGTCCCATCTTTGCCGCACATTAGGAAACCAATGAGAGTTTTGTAATCCTCATCGGAGGCAGATGTCAGAAAGCCAGATAAGATGACTGGGTAAAACCAATCAGCTTATCCGGCTTTTTTCATTAAGGGAATAGAAACGTGTAATAATAAATAATAGTTGAACATGGAAAGAGATGCGATTGATTTGAGTACACTGAACGTGTTTACATTGTTTAGAAAATACTTTGTTCCTACTTTATTGGGGATGCTTGGTATGTCGGCTGTGACTGCCGCCGACGGAATTTTTGTCGGACATGGGGTGGGTAGTGACGGTATTGCGACCATTAATATCTGTATTCCTTTGCTGATGCTTTTTACCGGGGTAGGTCTGATGGTCGGTGCCGGCTGTTCGGTGGTAGCTTCCGTTCAGTTGTCAAGGGGAAAAAACAAATCTGCCCGTCTGAATGTTACACAAGCTCTGTTTTTTGTGACGGTTGTTGCTCTTGTTCCTTCCGTATTGATGATGTTGTTTCCTGAAAAAACGGCCCGTATGCTCGGTTCTTCAGCATATCTTCTGCCGAAGGTCCGATTATTTACTGTGGTTTGTGCCGTCGTGGGTCTTTCAGATATGGATAACTGTGTCGCTGTTCCTTATCCGGTTGGATGGTTCTCCTAAACTGGCTATGCTGTGCAGTCTTGTTACAGCTGTGATAAATGTAGTGTTAGACTGGCTGTTCATCTTTCCTTTCGGATGGGGAGTCATGGGGGCTGCTTTTGCCACCTCCATCAGTATTATAGCCGGTGGACTGATAGCTGTTATCTATTTGTTGTTTTATGCCCGTCGCTTACGTTTGTATCCGTTGAAATGGAGTTATAAGAGTTTGCGTCTTTCTCTGCGTAATCTTGGCTATCAGTGCCGTATCGGTTCTTCTGCGTTTTTTGGGGGGGGCCCACA
>URWP01000008.1 GCA_900551645.1 uncultured Bacteroides sp. | reverse complement strand
GCCATGGCAGTAGCCGGTCTGGTTTTGGCTTCCCGGTATTTTGGTTGTCCGGATTATTTGCAGGTAGCCCGGGAGGCAGCTTCCGGTTATTATGCAGATTTCGCATTGATTGGATTTATATCGGGAGGATGTGGAGACATCCTTCAAAATGCCGATTCGGAAACGGCGATTGCACTGACTACTTCGTTGGTGACCCTTTATGAAGCTACCGGTGAAGCCGTTTATCTGAAACAGGCACAGGATCTGGCCAATCTGTGTGCTACTTGGACCGTTTCTTTTGCTTACCGTTTGCCTGACAATACACCATTGGCTAAATTAGGGGCAAATCTGACGGGGGCTGTATGGGCGAGTACCCAGAACAAGCATGGAGCGCCTGGATTCTGTACACAGTCCGGTGATGCCCTGTTCAAGATTTACCGTGCTACGGGGAATACACGTTATGCCGATTTGCTCCGTGATGTGATTCATGCCCATGCGGAAGGTGTACAGCCGAACGGTAAGATTACGGAACGGCTGACTTATTGCGATGCGGATAGCCGTGGTTCCCGGGGTGACGGAGGAAAAACGGGATGGAATGAAACCAATGGAGCCATGATGGCGCTGGAAATTCCGGGAATTTATATACGGACCGACCTGTCGGAAGTGTATGTGTTTGATCATGTGACTGTTGAAATGATAAAGCAGAACAACCAAGAAATCCTGTTGAAGGTCTCAAATCCGACAGCTTATGATGCTGTTGTTACGGTATTTGCCGAGGACGGTGTACAGGCTGCACGTCCGTTGGGTGACAATGCTTTCCTGAACTGGAAGGATAAGATTAAGGTGAAAGCCGGCAAATCGGTGACTTACAAGGTCAGAAAGTAGATTGATGGAAAATAACTAATGGTTTAAATCTAAAAACATATTACATCATGAAAAACAAGATTGTAACTTATGGAATTCTGTTCTTCTGTAACCTGATTCCGTTACAGGCGAAAGATTATGATTATCCGTTTCAGGATCCTTCCTTACCAGTGGAAGAACGTGTAGAGGATTTGATTTCGCGTTTGACGCTTTCCGAGAAGGTACAGATGATGAAGCACCAGTCACCTGCCGTAGAACGTCTGGGGGTACCTGCCTACAATTGGTGGAACGAGGCACTGCACGGTGTGGCACGGACTTCGGAGAAAGTGACTGTTTTTCCTCAAGCTATCGGTATGGCTGCTACTTTCGATACGGAGGCGTTGGAAAAGGCGGCAGGTATGATCTCCGAAGAAGGGCGTGCCCTGTTCAATGAGGATGTACGTGAAGGGAAAACGGGAACTATATACCGGGGATTGACCTACTGGACTCCCAATGTTAACATCTTCCGGGACCCCCGTTGGGGACGTGGACAGGAGACCTATGGTGAAGACCCGTATCTGACCGCCAAAATGGGCAGCGCGATGGTCCGTGGTCTGGAGGGCGATGACCCGGTTTACCTGAAGGCCGTGGCTTGTGCAAAGCATTACGCCGTACACAGCGGACCTGAACACAACAGACATTCGTTTAACGCCGAGGTCGATGCCTATGATTTGTGGGATACCTATCTGCCCGCATTCAGGGAGTTGGTAGTCAAGGCAAAGGTACATGGTGTCATGTGTGCCTATAACCGTCTGGACGGACAGCCGTGCTGCGGGAACAATGAGATTTTACAGAATATATTACGTTATCAGTGGAAATTCGATGGTTATGTCACTTCCGACTGTGGAGCCATCAATGACTTTGCCCATAACCACAAGACACATGCGGATGACATGCTGGCCGTCAGCGATGCTGTGCTGAATGGTACGGACCTGGAATGTGGAAATCTGTATCAGTTGTTGGAACAGGGAGTGAACAAGGGGTATCTTTCGGAGAAGGACATTAATGTTTCCTTGAAACGGTTGTTCACGATTCTCTTCAAGATAGGACTGTTTGATGGGGGAGATATGAGCCGTAATCCTTATTTCTCGATAGGCAGGGAGGTACTGGAATGCCCGGCGCACAAGGCACAGGCTTATGAAATGGCTTGCAAGTCGATGGTCCTGCTGAAGAATGAGAAGAATACCTTGCCTTTGGACCTGAAGAAGCTGAAAAGGATAGCCCTGATAGGTCCCAATGCGGATGACCCGCAGACATTGCTGGCGAACTATTACGGAACACCCAGTGAGATCATCACTCCGCTCAAGAGCCTGCAAAGAAGGCTGGAAGGGAAGGTCGAAATCGATTATATGAAAGGGGTGGACCATGTTAAGAAACTGGATGACGGACCTTCATTCCAGGAAATTGCTGATCGTGCTAAACAATCGGATGTCATTGTATTTGTTTCTGGAATCAATGCGAATTATGAAGGTGAGGCAGGTGATGCCGGTGCGGGTGGTTTTGCCGGCTTTGCCAGTGGTGACCGTACTACTTTGCAATTGCCACAGGTACAGCTGGATTTGTTGAAAGAATTGAAAAAGACAGGACGTCCGTTGATTATTGTCAATATGTCCGGTTCTGTAATGAGTTTCGAATGGGAAAGTCAACATGCCGATGCGATTATCCAGGCCTGGTATGGAGGACAGTCGGCCGGAGATGCCATTACTGATGTCTTGTTGGGTATTTATAATCCTTCCGGACGGATGCCTCTGACCACATATATGAAAGATGAAGATCTGCCTGCTATGGAAGATTATTCCATGTCTAACAGAACTTACCGTTATTTCAGAGGGCAGGTACGTTATCCATTCGGGTATGGTTTGAGTTATACGAGTTTCAAGTACGAAGTATGCCCAGCCGATACGGTGGTTGAAACAGGAAAGCCGATTACATACAGCGTAAAGGTTACAAACACAGGAAAACGGGACGGGGATGAAGTGGTCCAGTTATATGTTTCACATTCGAAACAGGGAACGACAGAACGTATGCCTTTGTGTGCCTTGAAAGGTTTCAAGCGGATTTCCTTGAAAAAAGGGGAGAGTAAGATTGTTTCTTTTGTGCTTTCACCGGAAGACTTGGCTTTAGTGGCTTCGAGTGGTATTTTACGAGAAAAAGCTGGTAAAGCTGATATATACATTGGTGGTGGTCAACCTCAGCAATCACAAGGTGTTTTTTATCCTTTATGTATAAAAGGTGATGTCTTTCAAATTAACTAATCACTGAAAATATGAAGCAGAATCATAAACTTAGTTGGTTATCAGGAACTGTTTTGATGTTCTTATGCTCTTGCTGTATGGAACAGCCTATCGAGACTCGTATCAAAACGCATCCGACAACGTTCTGTAATCCGTTGAACTTGGATTATCGTTTCATGAAGATTGATGGTGGTGAAGGAATTAGAAAAGCTGCCGATCCGGTGGTAGTCCGATATAAAGACAATTATATCCTGTTTGCATCCAAGTCTTCCGGATATTGGTGTTCTTCAGATTTCAGTTCGTGGAAACATGTCATTATTCCTGATTCTGTGTTGCCGATAGAAGATTATGCTCCGGGTGTTTTTGTACATGATGATTATGTATATTACGTAGGGTCTACTCATGGAAAAGGAATGCTTTATCGATCAAACAAACCGGAACAGGGACAATGGGAAAAAGTTAAGGAAATATGGTCATATTGGGACCCGGCTTTTTATGTAGAAGGAGACAGACTGTATTTGTATTATGGATGTTCACCTACAGATCCTATTTATGTGTCGGTTTTGAATCTGAACACATTGGAGGAGGAGGGAAAGCCTCAACCTTGTTTGAATAGCGATATGCAGATACATGGATGGGAACGTCCTGGTGAACATAACGAATTGTCTAGAAGACCTTATATAGAAGGCTCCTGGATGACGGAACATGACGGCAAGTATTATTTGCAATATGCTGCGCCTGGAACAGAATGGAAAACTTATGCGGATGGAGCATATGTGGCTGATACACCGGTCGGACCTTTTACTTATGTTGCCAATAATCCGGTTTCTTATAAACCGGGTGGTTTTATTGGAGGTGCAGGACATGGGTGTATTTTTCAGGTTGGAAACAATTATTGGAAAGCGGCTACCAACTCCATATCGGTGCGGCACATGTTTGAACGGCGTCTGTCATTTTTCCCCACCTGTTTTGATGCGGATGGCTATCTGTATTCTGATACTTCTTTTGGAGATTATCCGATGTATTTACCGTCTGAGGATGGAGAAAAAGGACGTCCGGATTGGATGCTGTTATCGTTCCGTAAACCGGTCAGCGCTTCTTCGGTGAAAGAAAATTTCCTGGTAGAGAATATAGTTGATGAAGATGCCCGTACAGCTTGGGTAGCCGCTTCTAATCAGGACGAATGGGTACAGGTTGATTTACAGAATTCCTGTCAGATACATGCCATACAGATAAATTACGATGAGTATGGTGCCAGCCAGAAAGGTTTTGTCCCTGATGTCTATCAAGGATATGTACTCAGTGCATCCAGAAACGGTAAAGACTGGTATGTCATAGCAGATAAAAGCGAAAAAAAGACAGATACTCCTCATGATTACATTGAATTTGAAATTCCTTTTGATGCCCGTTTCATCAAATGGGAAAATAAGGCTTATACGGTTTCTTCGAATGTTTCGTTGCGTGAAATACGTATTTTCGGAAAAGGATATGGAAATAAACCGGATGCTATACAAGTGCTTAATGTAGAGCGGAATGCTGTAGATGCCTGTAAATGTTGTCTTTCATGGAATCCCGTTAATGGTGCGGACGGCTATATTATTCGTTATGGTATATCTCCAGACAAGTTATATAATAGTATTCAAGTGCTGAACGATTCTGCGCGTTTGGAACTTAGTAGCTTGGATGCAAATCGGAACTATTATTTTTCGATAGCAGCATTCAATGAAAACGGAATAGGCCCGTCTCTGGTAAGTTTAGGTAATCATTAAAAAAGGGAAGCTATGAGATGGAAAACTTTTTTTTCGTTATTATTCCTTTGTTTGCTGACTTTTAATGTGGATGGACAATCAACTCTCAGATTAATGAGCTATAATATTCGTCATGGGGCCGGACTGGATGAACGGTTGGATTTTGACCGTATTGCAGAAGTCATTAATCGGGAACATCCGGATGTTGTAGCTCTTCAAGAAGTGGATAGTGTTACCCAACGGATAGGAGGACGAGACCTTCTTGGCGAATTAGGGCAATCAACGGGAATGTATCATCTATATGCACCGGCTATTTCTTTTGACGGAGGAAAGTATGGTATCGGTCTGCTGTGCCGTAGGAAACCGTTGTCGTTCCGTACGGTACCTTTACCTGGAAGGGAGGAACCCCGTGTATTGTTGCTGGCGGAATTCGAGGGGTATATTTTCTGCTGTACGCATCTGTCGTTGACGGAAGAGGACCAGCTGACATCTGTCGAAAGAATCGGGGCGCTGCTGGAAGGAGAGAAGAAGCCGGTTTTCCTGGCGGGTGACCTGAATGCAGAACCCGATTCACCTACGATGAAGGCCTTACAGAAAAAGTTTGTGATACTGACCGGAGGAAAGGAAATGACCATTCCGGCCGATAATCCCCAATCCTGTATCGATTACATTTTGGGCTATATGGCGAACGGTTCCCGTTACCAGGTAACGACGAATTATGTGGTCAATGAACCTGTTGCTTCCGACCATCGTCCGGTCTTTGTCAATGTATCAGTTGCGGGGACACATCCGGAACAGGACCTGTCATGGGATGAACTGCAGAAGGAATACCAGTTCCCGGAGTGGTATACTGAAGCTCGTTTTGGTATTTGGGCGACAATCGGACCACAATCTGTACCGCGTCTGGGAGGTGGATGGTATGCTCGTCACATGTTTATGCAAGATGTCGGTTTACAGACGTTTGGTAGGAATGCTTATGCTTATCATTTGAAAGTATTCGGACCACAATCTCAGAAAGGATATACGGAAGTAATTCATCAGTGGAAGGCAGAACGGTTGAATACGGATAGTCTGGTTGCGTATTTCAAGTCATTGGGAGCCAGATATCTTGTCGTTCATGCAAACCATCACGATCATTTTGATAATTTTGCTTCGACATACCATCCTTGGAACTCCGTAAATATGGGTCCTCATAAGGATATTGTAGGATTGTTTGAACAGTCTGCCCGTAAATATGGATTACCGTTCGGAGTCAGTTCACACGATGACCGTTTCCTGAATTGGTGGTTACCTGCTTTTGGTGCAGATACATCAGGGCCTTATAAAGGGATTCCATACGAAGGACGTATGACGAAAGCCGACGGTAATGGAAAATGGTGGGAAGGATATGATCCGGCTCAACTGTATGGACTTCCACCGGAACAGCGGACGCAGGAGTATGAACGGAAGATAAAGGAAAACTATTTACTTCGGCAACAGGAACTGGTGACCAAGTATAAAGTCGATTTATTATGGGTGGACGGCTACGGTTTCCCTTACGGGGATTATGGAAAGGAAGTGTTCCGTACGTTGTTCAACAATAGCCTGAAGCAGTATGGAAGAATCAATGCGGTGGGTATTGCTAAAGTAGATAAGGAGCCGATGTTGGTACGTGACATCGAGGCCGGTGTTGCCGATACCATTCTGCCTTATCCGTGGGATGGTATCTTTACCTTCACCCATTGGTTCTACAAGGAAGATGACCCGCTGATGCACAATGCCCGTACGGTTATCGAACTGTTGAGTGACATTGTCAGCAAGAACGGGAACATGCTCTTGAACGTGGAACTGAAGGCTGACGGAACGATTGCTCCCGAACACAAAAAGATTCTGGATGAAGTGGGGCAGTGGGTCCGGATCAATTCAAAGGCAATTTATGGAAGCAGACCCTGGACGGTTTACGGTGATAACCTCAATTCCTGTTTACGGAATGTTGAGCGGCACATAGTCAATGCGGATGCCGGACAGGTGCTGGAAGAAGCCCAGAAGGAGAACTTCAATGCCCGGACGGTGAATAGTACTCCTTATGGTCCTGATGAAGTTCGTTTTACTGTTTGTGGCAGTAAATTGTATGTTATAGTTTTAAATCCTGAATCAGGTACAATTAGAGTGCCGGTTTTAGGATTCGGTTCTTCTGAACATCCCGGCAAGATCAGTTCGGTTCGGATGTTAGGAAGTCAACAAAATATTTCTTTTTCTCAGAGTGAAGATAATTTGTCGATGGATATACCAGATGAAAGGCCTACATCCTATGCAGTAGTATTTGAAGTTGATGGCGCTATCAATTGAAATTGAGTAATACATGTTTTTATTAGTATAGAACCGGATTTCTGTTTGTTGGAGGAAATCCGGTTCTTCTGTTTTAACTCATTTCTTGAACTTTCTTTTATCTTTCTGTCTAAATTCACACATTTAATGATTTGTTTTCGCTGGATTTTTCTAATTTCGCAAAAACATAGGCAAGTATATTTACTCTGTCAGAATCAAATACATACTATTGAATTGCTATGAAAAATTTATTTGTGTCATTGGGGGTCGTATCCTTTTTGATGGCTTGTACCCCTACGGAGAAACAGTCGAAAATTCGTTCGTTTTCGGTAGACGAACTGGCTGTTGCAGTCACTCCGCAAGAAAATCGGGAGTATTCGTATACAGACAAGAAGGCAGGTTTCTGGTACGGAAGGACGCATCAGGATGAACCTGTAGACTGGTATGCCGGATGGAATCTGGCCAAGAAACGTATTTTTTCGGATTATATCTTATCAGTTGATGGGAAGCGTCTGGTACGTCAGGAAGCTGAGGTTACGGTGTTACCTGATTGTCTGACCCGTTGTTGGAAAAATGCCAAGGAACAGCTGCAACTGGTAGATAATTACGAATTGTTGTGTATCCGTCTGTCCGATATACAAGGTGACAGTATCTCTTTTGCATTGAATGAAACCTTGTTGAAGAATCCCACCAAACAAATTGAAGCACTTTGTTATACTCCGATAGAAGCGGAAGAAAGGGTATTGAAGATAGTTCCTTTGGTAGCTCAGAGGGTGACATTTGATGGGAATACAATGAAAGTTCCTAAATCGGCGGAAGGTTTCCTGGTTACTTGTGGTACGGAAGCTCATTGTGATTCGTTGGTCACTCTTTTCCGGAATCAGGGAAATGAATTACTGGCGGCACGTAAAGCGCGGATGAACAGTTTGATTCAGGTGAACAATCCGCTACATACTAATCTGCCTGAACTGGACAAGGCATTGGCTTGGATTACTTTGACAATGGATGAACTGATAACGGAACAGCAGGGAAAAGGTATTTATGCTGGTTTGCCTTGGTTCAACGAATATTGGGGACGGGATATGTTTATCGCCATGCCGGGAGCTACGTTGGTGACAGGACAGTTTGATTATACTAAAGAGATATTGAAGGATTTTGCCAAACTGCAGGATACGGATACTACATCGGTTACATGTGGGCGTGTACCGAATCGGGCTAATTTGGAAGGGATTCTGTATAACACAACCGATGGTACTCCGCGTTATGTAATGGAAGCTGAAGAGTTGTTGAAATATTCCGGTGACCAGAGTTTTTTGAAAGATATTTATCCTTCTGTGGTACTCAGTATTGACCAAAGTATCCGTCACCACATTGATGATAAAGGGTATCTGTTGCACGAAGATGCAGATACCTGGATGGATGTGAAACGGAACGGTATACCGGGGTCTCCACGTGGCAATCGAGCAAATGATATTCAGTTTCTGTGGCATAGTCAGCTGGTATCAGGTGTACATCTGGCTGAACTGATGGGCGACAAGGTACATGCGGAAGCCTGGCAGGCAGTAGCAGATAAATTGGCCCAGAATTTTGAACAGGATTATTGTAACAAAGATAGTATTCTGATATATGACCATTTGAATTCCGATGGCACTCCTGATTGGCAATATAGGCCCAATCAGCTTTATTGTTTTGAACTGATAAAGGATGATGCTTTTAAACAAAAGGTGACTCGTCGGGTATGGGAAGAACTGGTTTATCCATGGGGAGTCTCTTCATTGGCCCAGTGGGACCTGCAATTCCATCCGCAACACGAGAACTGGCATTATTACCATAAGGATGATGCCTATCACAACGGAACGGTATGGTTGTGGAACAATGGTATCGCTATGCAGCGTATGATAGAATACGGACAGCAGGAAACGGCCTGGAAACTTTTCTGTAACATGAACCGACAGGCTTTGCATGAAGGGGCTGTAGGTAGTTTGAGTGAAAATGCTGATGCCCATCCGCGTGAAGGAGCTAAATGGGCAGGACGCTCGGGTACTTTCCTGCAGGCATGGAGCAATTCGGAACAACTTCGTGTATGGTATCAGTATTTCTTGGGTATTCGTCCGGATATGATGAAGCGGGTTATTACGGTAGAACCGAAACTTCCTGCTGAAATCACAGAATTGGAGACTTCTGTCAAGATAGGTAAGGGAACACTTTATTATACCTATAAAGATGGTAAATTCAATGTGAAGCTGCTAGGCGATGAGGCTGAAGTAAAACTGATTCTTCCGGAGAGACCGGTAGCGATGAATCCGGTATTCGATGGAGTGGATTTCTGCCAGCCACGTCCGTTGGCACATTATCCATGTTTCGACACCTATCACAAAGAAGCATTGACATATTGATTATCGATAGAGAAAGACATATCCGATAGGATATATAAAGATTCCGGCCTTAATTTTGAGGCGGGGGGTTTTTTTTTTTCTTTTTGTTATCTTTTTCTTTTGGACGGCCAAAAGAAAAAGTAGAAGACATCCGAAAGAATATTCTCAGTGTATATATAAAAAGGTGATTGTCCCATTACAGAAACAACCACCTTTTTTCTCTATGTATGCGTGTAATATCTTTATCCGATATTCTTCACTTTAATCAGGTATTCAGCAATCTGAACGGCATTCAATGCGGCACCCTTCTTGATCTGGTCACCTACAATCCAGAATGTCAGTCCGTTTTCATTTGCCAGATCCTTGCGGATACGTCCTACATATACAGGATCCTTACCAGCCAGGAACAGCGGCATCGGATATTCTTTCTTTTCGGGGTTATCCATCAGTACCAGTCCTTCGCCGTGAGCAAAAGCTTCGCGGGCTTCTTCTACCGATACCGGACGTTCTGTTTCAATCCAGATACTTTCTGAGTGAGAACGGAGAGCCGGAACACGTACACAAGTAGCACTTACCTGTACATCTGAGTGCATGATTTTACGTGTTTCGTTGTACATCTTCATTTCTTCCTTGGTATAACCGTTTTCAGTAAAGACATCAATCTGAGGAATCAGGTTGAATGCTAGCTGGTAAGCAAATTTTTCTACAGTTACAGGTTCGCCAGCCAATACCTGCCGATATTGTTCGTAAAGTTCATCCATTGCCGCTGCACCGGCACCGCTGGCAGCCTGGTAAGTAGATACATGTACACGCTTGATATGAGTCAGGTTTTCGATAGCTTTCAAAGCGACTACCATCTGGATGGTTGTACAGTTCGGATTGGCGATGATACCGCGTGGACGGTTTAATGCATCGTCTGGATTCACTTCTGGAACCACCAAAGGAATGTCTGCGTCCATACGGAATGCACTGGAGTTGTCAATCATCACGGCTCCATACTTCGTGATGGTTTCAGCAAATTCTTTGGAAGTGCCTGCACCCGCTGAAGTAAAGGCGATATCTACACCTTTAAAGTCATCATTGTGCTGCAGAAGTTTGACTTCAATTTCCTTGCCGCGGAAGGTGTATTTTCGGCCTGCACTACGTGAAGAACCAAACAACACTAATTCGTCAATCGGGAAATTTCTTTCGTCGAGCACACGCAAGAACTCTTGTCCTACTGCTCCGCTCGCACCAACAATTGCTACTTTCATTTTCTTTTTACTTTTATACGTGTTATTAATGATTGATCGGATTGGGTTACATTCCTTTTGTCCGACTTTCCAATTGGCTGCAAAAATAAAACATTCTCAGATAATAATCAGTAAAACTGAAAGATTTTTCATAATTTTGTATTAGAAATGAATAGTGATAGCCCTTTTATGAAAGAAATGCTCGATTGGATAGATATGAATATCCATTTTCCCATTACAGATCCTACGTGGATTTTTTTTCTGGTGCTGGTAATTATCCTGTTCGCACCCATTGTGTTAGAACGTCTACGTATACCGCATATCATCGGTATGATTCTGGCTGGAGTGGTTATTGGTGAACATGGTTTTAATATTCTGGCGCGCGACAGTAGCTTTGAGCTCTTCGGTAAAGTCGGGTTATATTATATCATGTTTCTGGCCGGATTGGAAATGAACATGGAGGATTTTAAAAGTATCCGTGTAAAGGCTACTGTACTGGGATTGTTGGCTTTTGTCTTTCCATTAGGTATCGGTATTTGGACTAATCTGCATATATTGGGGTATGGCCTTATTACGTCAGTACTGCTTGCCAGTATGTATGCCTCTCATACGTTGATTGCTTATCCTATTGTTATCCGTTATGGTATTAACAGACAGCGTGCTGTAAGTATAGCTGTGGGAGGTACCGCTGTGACAGATACGTTGACACTGTTGGTGTTAGCAGTGGTAGGAGGAATGTTTAAGGGAGATACGTCGGGAATGTTTTGGGTATGGCTGGTATTAAAGGTCATAGTACTGAGTATGATTATCATGTATACTTTCCCGCGAATCGGACGTTGGTTTTTCCGTCGTTACAGTGATAATGTAGTACAATATATCTTTGTAATGGCGATGGTTTTCTTGGGAGCAGGACTGATGGAAATGGTAGGTATGGAAGGAATTTTAGGGGCTTTCCTTGCCGGATTGGTGCTGAACAGACTGATTCCTCATGTTTCTCCTCTGATGAGTCATCTGGAGTTTGTTGGCAATGCGCTGTTTATCCCTTATTTCCTTATCGGGGTAGGTATGCTCATCAATGTGAATGTTCTTTTCGGTCATATTGATTCGTTGAAGGTGGCTGGAGTCATGATTATCGTAGCGCTGGTGGGCAAATGGATTGCCTCGTGGCTGACACAGAAGATATACCGCATGAAGGCAGTAGAAAGGGAACTGATGTTCGGTTTGAGCAATGCACAGGCTGCGGCTACTTTGGCGGCGGTATTGGTGGGATATAACATTATTCTGCCTGATGGTGAACGCTTGCTGAATGAAGATGTGTTGAACGGTACCATTCTGCTTATTCTGGTAACTTGTGTTGTCAGTTCGTTCATTACGGAACATGCGGCCAAGCAGATTGTGACTGATGAAGCAGAGCTGGATGAAGGAAAAGCGAATGAGAAGGAACGTTTCCTGATTCCACTTTCTAATCCAGATACATTAGAAGACCTGATTTCGTTGGGATTGGTAGTACGTAATCCGAAACAGTTGGATAATCTGGTAGCACTGAATGTGATAAATGACAGCAACGACTCTGTACGTTTAGAGATGCGGGGGCGTCGGAATCTGGAACGGGCCGCGCAGATAGCAGCATCTGTGAATGTACCCATGCGTACGGTGAGTCGTTTCGACCTGAATATCGCTACGGGTATTCTTCATGCGGCTAAAGAATATGATGTGACTGGAATTATTATCGGTTTGCATCGGAAGACTAATATTGTGGATTCGTTTTTTGGAAATCTGGCAGAAAATCTGTTGAAGAAATATTATCAGCAAGTGATGATTGCACGTTTTCAGATGCCGGTAAATACCTTGCGCCGGATTTTGGTGGCAGTACCTCCTAAAGCGGAATATGAGCATGGCTTTGTGAAATGGGTTTCGCATCTGTGTCGTATGAGTGGTGAACTGGGTTGTCGTCTGCATTTCTTTGCACATCCGCAAACATTGGGATATCTGAAAGGATGCATCCGTAAATTGCATAAAGAGGTTTTGGCCGAATATCAGGAACTGGAAGATTGGGAAGATTTGCTTATCATTACAGGGCAGGTAAATTTTGACCATTTGCTCGTGATCGTCAGTTCAAGAAGAGGGTCTATCTCGTATGACTCTGCTTTCGAACGTTTGCCGGGACAGATCTCAAAATATTTCAATACTTGCAGTATCATGGTGCTTTATCCGGACCAGATGGGTGACCCGAACGAGCAACTGACTTTTTCTGACCCGCATGGATATGCAGAGAGTCAACTGTATGATAAAGTGCGTAACCGGCTTTATAAATGGTTCAAGAAGGAGGCCTAGTTCCAAAGTCTCAAAAATATTTTTTGTATATAGAACAAATGAGTGAAATGAACCCGGCCTGGCAGCAGCGTACCGCTTTGCTGTTGGGCGAAGAAAAAATGAAACGTCTGCGCCAGTCACATGTGTTGATAGTAGGACTGGGTGGCGTGGGCGCATATGCGGCAGAAATGATTTGTCGGGCTGGTGTCGGCCGGATGACAATAGTAGATGCCGATACGGTACAGCCGAGTAACATCAACCGTCAGGTGCCGGCCAATCGGACGTCCGAAAGCGGAAGTGTTGGCGGAACGTTTCCGCGACATTAATCCAGAACTGGAATTGACAGTACTTACTGTTTATCTGAAGGATGAGGCTATTCCAGAACTGTTGGATGCAGCTCATTATGATTTCATAGTAGATGCTATCGATACGGTTGCTCCAAAATGTTATCTGATTTATCATGCCTTACAGCGTGGACTGAAGATAGTAAGTAGCATGGGAGCTGGAGCCAAGCGGGATATTACACAGATACGTTTTGCCGACTTGTGGGAGACCTATCACTGTGGGTTGAGTAAGGCGGTACGTAAACGCCTGCAGAAGATGGGAATGAAACGTAAATTGCCGGTAGTGTTCAGTACAGAACAGGCTGACGAACGGGCGGTTATTCTTATCGATAATGAACAGAATAAGAAATCAACGGCGGGAACTGTCAGTTATATGCCTGCCGTATTCGGCTGCTATTTGGCCGAGTATGTCATTCGTAAATTGTAAGTAACTATGATTCAACTGGAAGGTATTACCAAAAGTTTCGGTTCGTTACAGGTCTTGAAAGGTATTGATCTGACGATAGAAAAAGGTGAAGTGGTAAGTATTGTGGGACCTAGTGGGGCAGGAAAGACTACCTTGCTTCAGATTATGGGGACATTAGACAAGCCGGATGACGGACGGATTGTGATAGAAGGTACGGAAGTGAACCGTTTGCGGGAAAAAGACTTATCGGCTTTCCGTAATAAGAATATAGGTTTTGTATTTCAGTTCCATCAGCTGTTACCAGAGTTTACAGCTTTGGAGAATGTGATGATTCCGGCATTGATTCAGGGTGTTTCTGCGGGTGAGGCACGCAGACGGTCATTGGAAATGCTGGAGTTTCTTGGCTTGAAAGACCGTTCAGGACATAAACCTGCAGAGTTGTCGGGGGGCGAAAAACAGCGGGTAGCGGTAGCGCGGGCTCTTATTAACCGGCCGGCTGTGGTGTTGGCTGATGAGCCTTCAGGTAGTCTCGATACCCGTAATAAGGAAGAACTTCATCGTTTGTTCTTTGACTTGCGTGACCGTTTGGGACAAACTTTCGTTATTGTGACACATGATGAGGGGTTGGCGCAGCAGACAGACCGCACGATTCATATTGTAGACGGAAAAATTGTTTGTCCGGAAACAGAAGAACTTTTAGTGGAGGAAAATTCACAGGAAGAGAGTGTTGTTTAAAAGACTATTTGGGGGAACAGTACATCGTTTTCAGTGTATATTCTGCTGGATATTGAGTTTGTTCTAATTAATAGGAAGGGGTCCCCGCTGTATAGAACGGGTACCCCTTTATGCTTCTTATACCGATGGATTATCAGAACTGTAAAGTAACCAACTGAGGGTTGTGGTCAGAAAGTACACCCTTTCCGTCAGGATTTTCTTTCGGAATCCAGCTTCGGGTAACTTTTATTTGTGGAGTGACAAATATGAAGTCTATTTTTTCCCGTTCGTTCATCGGGACTTTCTCAAAGTCATGGAATGTATAGGACACTCCTTCTTTTACATCAGCTGTCTTGTAGGCATCTTTCAGAACGAAGTCATTGGTCGTAAGTGTCTGATAGGCTTCTGATTTATCGTTTACATTGAAATCACCGGTCAGTACAGCAGGACGGTTTCCTACAATATCCTGAATGCGTTTGATGATCAATAAGGCTCCTTTCCGACGGGCTTCGACTCCTACATGGTCCATGTGAGTATTGACGGCCAGGAAGATTTTTCCGGTACTTTTATCTTCCAGTTTTGCCCATGTAGCAATTCGGGTACAGGCACCGTCCCAACCGATGAATCCCACACTGTCCGGATATTGAGACAACCAGAATGTATTACTGTCCAATAATTTGAAACGGTCTTTACGGTAAAAGATAGGAGCATATTCTCCTTTTTGCTTACCGTCTTCCCGACCGATACCAACTTCTGCATATTCAGGTAATCGTGTTTTCAGGTCTTCCAATTGATTGTGTAAGACTTCCTGCATTCCTACGATGTCCAGTTTTTCCCGTTGGATAAATTCGGCTACCCGGTCTTTCCGGAATTTCCAGTTGTTTTCTTTGTCATCCGGATTATCATAACGAATGTTAAAAGTTGCCCAATTTACGGTGATAGATTGTTGAGACGTTTGCGCAGAAGCACTTCCATAAATACCAACTCCAAGTAAAACAGCTAGTATCCAGTTCTTTACGTTTTTCATGGATGAATGTTGTTTAAGTGGTTTATATAATTAAGGGTAAAGGTAGAGATTTTCGGTTAACTATGGAAGAAAAAGAGAGCCATTTTGTATCTTTACACCGTATAATCATTAAAAAGAAAAATATGAGTCATATACAATTAGGACGGTATAACCAGTTGGAGGTTGTGAAAGAAGTAGATTTTGGCATGTATCTGGATGGAGGAGATGACGGTGAGATTCTGTTGCCGAAGCGTTATGTGCCGGAAGGCTGCAAACCGGGCGATATGTTGAATGTGTTCATTTATCTTGATATGGATGAACGTCTGGTAGCAACTACTTTACATCCTTATGCGCAGGTCGGGGAGTTTGCTTACCTGGAAGTTGCCTGGGTTAACGAGTTTGGAGCTTTCCTGAACTGGGGATTGATGAAGGACCTGTTTGTTCCTTTCCGCGAACAGAAGATGAAGATGCAGAAGGGACGCCGCTATCTGGTGTATGTGCATTTGGATGATGAAAGTTACCGCATTATGGCCTCGGCCAAGGTAGAACATTTTCTGGAAAAGGAAGGAGCGGATTATCGGAAAGGTGAACAGGTGAAGGTACTGGTATGGCAACGTACAGAATTAGGATTTAAAGTGATTGTAGAGAACCGGTATTACGGTATGCTGTATCATAATGAGATTTTCCAGACTTTAGAACCTGGTATGGAATTGGAAGCTTATGTAAAACAAGTGCGTGAAGACGGAAAGATAGATTTGGAACTACAGCCTGACGGACGGAAGAAAGTGAAGGATTTTGTGGATATCCTGTTGGATTATATACATGAGAATCAAGGGTACATCCCAATGACCGACAAGACAGATGCGACGGTTATTTATAATACATTCGGAGTCAGCAAAAAGACATTCAAGAAAGCCGTAGGTGACTTGTACAAGAAACGGTTGATCGTATTGGAGGATAATGGAATCCGACTGGTGTAATTCCCTATCAGAAATAGGAAAGTCCCTATCAAAGGATGGGAAGTTTCTGTTGCAGGAGGATTTTTATCCTCCTATTTTTGTATCGTGAAAAGAGGAGAATTCACTTCCCTAATCTGTTAAAACCGTGGAAATATGAGTAAAAGAAATTTGATTGTATGGCTGATGATGGGGCTTTGCTGGATGGTACTTCCGGCTAAGGCTTCCGGTTTGGGGGATATTCGGGTGCATGCCCGCTTCTTGACCGACCGTATGGCTTTCGAACTGAATCTGAACCAATATCAGTACGATGACCTGTATGAGGTGAATTTTGATTTTCTGTGTGGAATCGATCCATACATCAACGATTTGGCTTATTCCCGGGCAGCGGCAATGGATGCTTATTACCGTTACCTGGATGAACGGAACGACGACCTTCGTTGGATTTTATCGAGTGCGGAATACTTGCGTTTTATGGCCATAGATTATTTTTTCCGGCCGATTTATGCGGTAAACCATTGTTGTTATTTGCGTGTATATCAGATTTATCCGAATCGGACATTTTTTTATTTCGGTCGTCCGCGACATTATCTGACGTATCGGGGCGCACATAGTCGGTTCCATTGTGGTGGAAGAAGTTATTATCGTGAACATTTCAGTCGACGTTATACTCATGCTGTGTATAAAGGGCATTTTCACTCTCGTCCAGATTTCCGGAAACATGACTTCGGACCGAGTGCCCGTCCCGGTGTACGGCCAGGTGGACTTCCACCGACGAAACCAGGTGGGCCTGGGTATCATTTTACACCGGTGAATCCGAAACCGGGCAATCGTCCGGGGGGGCCGGAGGCAAACCGTCCGGGAAATCGACCTGATAAGCCGGAAGTCAACCGTCCGTCGAACAGACCGGGAAATTCTGAACCTTCTGCCCGTCCGAACAGACCTGCTAATCGTCCACAGGCAGGGAATCGTCCGGAATCAGGTAGAAAACCAGAAACCGGGAAACGACCGGAAAGTAGCCGGAAACCGAATAATGGAAAACGTCCGGAAGCTACAATAGCTCGTCCGGTAAATAATCGGGTGACTCGTCCGGAGGCTACAAAGACTCGTCCGGCCAATAATCGGGTAGTCCGGCCGAGCAGTACGGATAACCGTAGAAATGTTTCCCGTTCTGGTTCTTATTCTCGTCCGTCAGAAACCGGGCGTTCCCAAGGTAGGGGAAATGTGCGACAGGTTGAGCGGAAGAATAATGAAGGTAATCGGAAACAAACTGACCGCCGCTTCTTGCGTGAAATGTAGTTTACTCGTATTTTTGTAACCGTTACCAATCTGTTCAGACAAATGAAATTGTGGGTAAAACGAGTTACAATCGGATTGGTCTCGTTGTTGCTGTTGGCAATAACGGGACTCTTTTTAGGGCGGGGGGCTCTACTCCGTCGGGTGACAGATCGAAGAATCGGACAATTGGAGCAACGTATGGATTTGCAGATAAGCTATGAAAAACTTCGGTTTGCTTCATTTTCAGAAATTGAGTTGACAGGGCTTTCTGTGATTCCTCCACAAAGAGATACATTGCTCCGCCTGGACCGGCTTCGTATACAAGTAGATATTCTGCCTTTGTTTCAGAAGAAAGTTTCTGTACGTCGGGTTTATACAGATGGCTTGAATGTGTCGTTTGTAAAAAAACACGGAATTTCCAATTATGACTGTTTGTTCCGTACCCGTAAAGGAAAGGAAAATGTTCAGGCAGGAAAGAAACAGTCGGATTATGCACAGGAAGTGAAACGTTTGGCCGATATCCTGTTTCGTTTGCTTCCTGAAAATGGAGAAATGCGTAATGTCCGGATTAGTGGACAAAGAGATTCGCTGGTTACTTTCTTCCATATACCTTTGATGAGGATTATCGAGAATCATTTTGAAGCCGATATTCAAGTAGCTGAAGGAAATCAGAAGGGGTGTTGGAATGCTTCGGGATTTCTGGAGCACGATCAGCGTCGGATGGAGGGAAAACTTTCTGGATGTCAACCTTCAGAACGTATTGTTCTGCCCTATATCGGCCCCCATTATCAGGCAACGGTAGCTTTTGATTCCATTACTTTTTCTTTGAAGGAACATGCTGGAATATCAGAACAACAGCTAGTAGAAGGTACTGCTTCTGTATCTGGGCTAGAAGTTTTCCATCAGGCGCTTTCTCCCGATACAATTTTATTGAATCGAGGTCAGTTGGATTATGCTGTGCGGGTAGAGAAGCAGGCTTTTGTGCTGGACAGCCTTTCTGAAGTCACGGTTAATGAACTTCAGTTTCATCCGTATGTAAGGTTGGAGAAGAAAGGACATTGGCATCTGACGGCCTCTGTCCATAAGGACTCTTTCCCTTCTTCACAACTGTTTGCTTCTCTTCCAACCGGTCTGTTCCATCATGTCCACGGTCTGCGTACAGTGGGTAATCTGAAGTATGATTTACAGGTGGATATTGACTGGAATTGCCTGGACAGTCTTCACTTTTCGTCTGATTTGGTTGGGCAAGGATTCAGAATCCTAGATTACGGTGATACCGGGCTGGCCCGTATGAATGAAGAATTCGAGTATACTGCCTATGAGCATGATATGCCTGTGCGTACTTTTGCTATCGGACCGTCCAATCCGAACTTTCGTCCGTTAGACCGGATTTCTCCGTTGCTGCAGATGGCTATTTTGCAGTCGGAGGATGGTGGATTCTTTTATCATCAGGGATTTTTGCCGGGTGCTATTCAGGAGGCATTGGCCTATGACCTGCAAGTGGGACGTTTTGCCCGTGGAGGTAGTACTATTTCCATGCAGTTGGTAAAGAATATTTTTCTGAATCGTCATAAGAATATTGCCCGAAAACTGGAGGAGGCATTGTTGGTTTGGCTTTTAGAAAATCAGCGGGTAACTTCAAAAGAGCGGATGTATGAAGTCTATCTGAATATTGTGGAATGGGGACCGTTGGTTTACGGTGCTTGTGAAGCTTCCCGTTTCTATTTTGATAAGGAACCTTCGGATCTGACGGTAAATGAGGCTATATTTCTGGCTTCCATCATTCCGAAGCCAAAACATTTCCGTTCGGTGTTCAATCCTGATGCCACACTGAAGGAAAATCAGTCCGGTTATTTCAAATTGTTGGCAAAACGTCTTTTGGCGAAAGGAGTAATTACGGCTGAACAGGCAGAAGCTGTAGCTCCGGTTATCGAAATAAAAGGACCTGCACGCAGGTATCTGATGCAGAATGAGGTAGAAGAATAGTGAACCTGACAGAAAGCGGAAGAACAGGCCTTTTCATTTTGAGGCCTGTTCTTATGTCCTTCTGATAAGGATGCTATAAAGTAAGCGGTTTACCTTGGTAGAAATCCAGAAGTTTTATACGAAATATGTAGTCATATTTGGCCTGAATCCGGTCTGAAACCGCTTTCATCCATGCAGTGCGCGATTCGTTATATTCTGTGGCATTAGCCTTACCCAAAGCATATTTCTCTTTTAACAGGGTAAATGAAGCTTGTGCAGCTTCATCGGCTGTCTGGCTGCTTTCGTATTGGGTAGAAGCATTTACCGCATTGTAGTAGGCTTGTTGGATTTCCTTGTACAGTGTTTTCTTGCTTTCTTCCAGTTGCCAGTTCAGCAAGGTTTCCTGTACGCGCGCACTACGTACCCGGTTGCGGGTACTGAAACGGTTGAAGATAGGAATGCTCAATGTCATGCCGATGTATTGGCTGAAGTTGTCTTTCAATTGCGATCCGAAACTGTTGTTGCCCATTCCGGACACTTTGTAATAATTGGTTCCGATACCTCCTCCGAAACTGAGTTGTGGATAATAAGCACTTTGGGCGATGCGTACACTTTTACCGGCTCCTTCTAACCGATATTGCGCAGCACGGATGACCGGCTTTATCTGTAAGGCTATGCTGTAGATTTCCGATGGAGATGTAAGTTGGTCGGATAGGGTAATAAAATCTACGTTTGGTATTTCAATCTGGAAGCCTTCCGGTGATGGAAGTTCCAGTAATTGACTTAAGTCCAACAGAGCCAGTTGGCAGTTGTTGTCAGCCTGTACAGCCGAAAGCTGGTCTTGGGCCAGACGGGATTTCGCTTCATAAAGTTCCGATTCTGATGCTTTCCCGTTGTCGAAATACGCCTGTTTCTGTGCTAGCAGTTCACCGCTTAATTTTACCTGTTCATGTGCTACCTTCGCCAGTTCCTGATTGAAGAGTACCTGCAGATAAGCCGAAGCTATCTGCACACTGATGTCGTCTTTAGCTTTTTCCAGATCTTCTGTAGCTGCTTTCAGATTCAGTTTCGCCAAAGCTATGTTATTGGGAATCTGCATGCCCGTGAACAGTGGTATAGAAGTGCTCAGACTGAAACTGGTATTTTGTGTATTGATGCTCTGGTAAGTGTTGTCGGCCTGTAGGCTTCGTCCGAAGTTGAATGAATACGATGTGCTACCGTTCAAGTTAGGCAGACGGCTCCATTTGGCTGTATTCAATTCGATTTCGTTCTGTTGTTTTGTCGCTTCCTGCTGTTTGATGGATATATTATGCTCGATGGCATAGCGGATGCATCGCTCCAAGTCCCAACTTTCTTGGGATGATACCGGTAATACAGTCATCCAGGCTGTTGCCAGCAAAATCTGTTTCAGTTTCATGGCTTATACCTCCTTCTTTAATCCACGGACTTGTTCATTAGCTTTCAGACCTCTTTTTATTTCGATTCTGATGCCGTCACTGATACCTGTAGTAACCTGTCGGCGGGTGAATTTCTGTACTGGAACACTGTCTGTCAGTACATATACAAAAGTAGAATCACCCTGGAATTCCAGTGCACTTTCCGGTATGCATAATACATTATCGGCCCGTTGCAGTTCCATTTCAGCGTTCGCACTATATCCTGAACGGATTGTTACATCTGACGGTACTTCGATGGCTGCCTTGATTTCAAACTGATTGGCTCCGTTGTTTTCTACGCTTTTGGGTGATATATATTCCAATACGGCATCGAAAGTCATGTTCTGTAGAGCACCTAAAGTTATTTTTACAGGAATGCCTTCATGGATACGTCCTACTTCTGTTTCGTCCACATTTCCACGGAAAATCAGGTCTCCCATGTCGGCTACGGTAGCAATGGTAGTTCCGTCATTGAATGTGTTGCTCATGATGACTGAGTTTCCCACCTTTATAGGTACGTCCAGTATCAGTCCATCAATGGTGGAACGGATAAGTGTACTGCTGAACGAAGCACTGTTCTTTGTAATCCCTTCTTTTACAATTTCCAGGTTGTCTTTGGCTGCCTGTAATTCTTCACGAGCCTGCTTGGCAGACAGCAGGGTCTTTTCATATTCTTCACTGCTTACCAACTTGCGTTTATAGAGCTCCTCCATTCGTTCCAAATCGGTTTCAGCCTGTTTCCCATTGATATTGGCCAGGCGTAACCGGCTTTCAGCTGAGTTTAACTGTCCCAATTCCGGTATTACCTTTACTTTGGCTATCACCTCACCGGCTTTCACTGTTTCTCCGGCTTCTTTATAGACTTCGGCGATGATACCTGAAATCTGTGGCTTGATTTGTACTTCGTCACGCGGTTCTATTTTTCCTGTCGCAACGGTAGTTTGTACCAAGGTATCTGTTTCTACAGGTGATACCTCGTAGACTGTTTCTTTGGGTTGCGATTTCTGATAAAGGAACACGAAAGTTCCTACGAAAATCAGGCCGATAAGTATCAGCACAGCTACTTTTACATACTTCTTCATAAGGCTACATGTTTTTGTTTTTGGATTTTTTTGAATCGTTTTTTATTTGGTTGTGTGTATTTATTCGTCACGGATAGCTTCTATCGGGCGGATGGCCATGGCCCGGTATGCCGGGAATAGTCCTGCCAGCAGCCCGAGTACAATGAGTAGGATATAAGCGCCTATCGCTTCCCAGAAACCTATCTGAAAACCTACCGGAGCGGCAGGGGTGGAAGTGACACTCTCCATGATATCCAACAGAAAGACTGCCAGCGAAATACCTGCCATGCCTGCGATAAGGGTCAATACGATGCTTTCTGAAAGAATCTGTTGCAGGATATCGTCAGGTTTGGCACCGATGGCCCGACGGATACCTATTTCTGTGGTCCGTTCTTTGACCGTTACCATCATAATATTGCTTACTCCGATTGCACCGGCCAGCAATGTACCCAGTCCTACCATCCATCCCAGAATACGGATACCCGAGAACAGATTGTCTACCATGGTAAACATAGCTTCAGCATTTACCTGAATAAGCGCCTGTCGGTCATCGGGATGGATGAGGTGTGCTTTCTTTACTACCTGAGCCACTTTCTTTTCTACTTCACTGATAGAATATCCTTTGCGGGCTGTATAGCATAGCAATTGGATTTTCTGGCCGAAGTTATAATTGTTCTGCATGGTACTGAAAGGGATGATGATGGAAGTTTCAGAACGTCCTTGGATAGAAATGTTCCCGTTAGCCATACTTACACCGATTACCCGGTAATAGATACCGTTTACCTCGATATAGCGGCCGCATGGGTTTTCTCCGCCCGGAAAGAGGGTCTCGTAAATACGTTTACCGATGATGCAGACCTTCCGTTGGTCACGGATGTCCATATCATTCAGGTAACGTCCCATGGTAATCTGTGGCTCTTCTATCTGTCCGTATTCGGGATACAGTCCTCTCAGTGTACCGGAAATCTTCTTGTCCTGATAAACAGCATTGATCCCCCATCGTGCCAGACTTGGAGTTACGATGTCTACTTCGTCTACATTACGGCGGATTCGTTCTACATCTTTGTTTTCCAGGTCCCAGTAGCGCCCTTGCTGAAAACCTTTATATGCCTTGCTGGTCTGATTGGTTCCCAAAAAACCTGAGTTGGTGGCAAATCCTTGAAACTGTTGCGATAGCTTGTCCTGCATGCCTCGGGCTCCCCCCATTAGGGCTATCAGCATAAATATGCCCCAGAAAATGCCGAAGGCTGTCAGCAGGCTTCGTGTCTTGTTGCGGGTGATGGTGACAAGGATTTCTTGCCACGTATCTAAATCGAATCTTTTCATAATCAGTCTGCTCTAAGTGCTTCGATAGGCCGGATGCGTACAGCTTTGCGTGCTGGAAAGAGTCCAGCCAGTGTTCCGGCAATGATTAAGGTTAGTGTAGCTTGTACAGCAATTCCCAGGTCGACGGTAGGGTTCTCAAAGAATGTCATCGAGAAGACTCCCATGTCCATGGTCTGTTTCCCGGCTACGATATTCATATATTCGGTTACGGCAATTCCTGCTACCATACCGATGTATCCGAAAAAGGTAGTAATGACTACGCTTTCGGAAATAATGAGCCATAGGATAGAGCTTGGCTTGGCCCCCAGAGCCTTGCGTATTCCAAATTCGTGGGTACGCTCACGGACAGTTATAAGCATGATGTTGCTTACTCCTACGATACCGCTCAGTAGTGTGAAGATACCGATAACCCAAATGGCTATATGTAGAATTTCATTGCCTGCTTGTTGCTGTAGGTATTGTGTGAAACGGTCCCATACCCAGATAGCGCTTTCGTCATCGGCAGCAAATTGTTTTCTCAGTCCCATCATGGCCCGATAGTCTTCTGTGAGTTTTTGGCTGGCAGCTTCATCGGTAATACCTTGGGTTGTGAAAGCAATGTTGTCAATGCTGTCACCTTTTCCGTAAACCAGTTGTACGGTACTGAACGGTACCAGGGCAGAAGGTGAGAAGCTGTTCTGGTCGGCATAGATACCTACTACCTGATATACTACCCCTTGAGCCTGTATATATTTACCGATGGCCTTTGTTTTTGGAAAAAGCTGTTCGACGGTTTTTTCATGCAGGACAATGACTTTCCGTCGTTCGCGGATGTCTCGGTCATTAATGAAACGTCCTTCCTTGAGTTTGGCCGCTTCCAAGTCCATGTAATTAGGGAATACTCCATCCAGAGTAATGCTGACGTTCTCTTTTTCGTAATTCAGGTATACACCGCTTTGGCTGACTGTTGCTCCTGTGGTGATGATGCGTTCCGGAAAGCTTTGGGCAGTCTGCTTCCGGTCTCCTTCATTCAGGGTAATGCTTCGTCCTTCTTTTAGCCCGTGATAAGGTTTGCTTGTATATCCCGGATAAATTTTCATGGAGTTCATCTTCATGTCGGCAGTCTGTCCTTCGAAAGCGTGGATAAGTCCGTTTCCGGCCCCTAGCAGTACTATAAGCATGAAAATTCCCCAAGCTACGGAGAAGCCCGTAAGGGCTGTACGCAATTTGTTACGCATAATGGTTCCGTAGATTTCTTGTATCAGGTCTGTCATAGTAAGGATGTGTTATTTCATGTATCCGTTGATGCCGAACGGAGAGGCGTCGTGGTTCAGATTCTCTTCTATTTCTCCGATGATACCATCCTTGATATGGATAATCTTGTCGGTGATTGGCTACACCGCTTTCGTGGGTTACCACGATAATGGTAAGTCCTTCATTATGGTGCAGTTCTTTCAGTATGTTCATTACTTCTATCGAGGTTTTACTGTCCAATGCTCCGGTAGGTTCGTCGGCCAGGATTATCTGCGGTTTCGATATGAGTGCCCGTGCGATGGCTACACGTTGCTTCTGACCGCCGGACAGTTCATTCGGATAATGGTGTGCCCATTCTTTCAGTCCCAGTTTGTCCAGATATTCCAGTGCCAATTCGTTTCTCTTTCTGCGGCCTACTCCTTGATAGAATAGAGGAAGAGCTACATTTTCCATGGCATTCTTGAAAGAAATGAGGTTAAATGATTGGAAGATGAATCCGATCATCCGGTTCCGGTATTCGGCGGCCCGGCTTTCACTGAGGTTACGGATTAAAACATCGTTCAGGTAGTATTCTCCTGAATCATAATTGTCCAGAATACCCAAAATGTTGAGTAGAGTGGATTTCCCTGAACCGGAAGCGCCCATGATAGAGACGAATTCTCCTTTTTCGATATCCAGATTGATTCCTTTCAATACATGGAGAGGGGCTCCGGCGTGGTAAGTTTTCTGAATGTCCTTTAAATGAATCATGTTTTTTTAAGGTTTGTGTCAATAATGTATTGCGAAATTAGGAAAAATTATAGGAAACTATAAATAAAATACGAAAAAAATTTGTTCTGTTTTGGGGTATTCTATACATTTGTGCATAAAATTAACCCTAAATAAAATTAATGTCATGAACATGAACAACATGGAGAAACCATATGTGGTTGGTATGGATATCGGCGGCACAAACACTGTATTTGGTGTCGTTGATTCACGTGGTAATGTATTGGCTACTGATTCAGTAAAGACTCAGCAGTATGATAAGATTGAAGAATATGTGGATGCTGTTTGTAAAAAACTGGTTCCATTGATTCAGCAGGTAGGCGGTGCAGATAAGATTAAAGGCATGGGTGTCGGTGCTCCTAACGGTAACTATTATAACGGTACGATAGAGTTTGCTCCGAATCTTCCGTGGAAAGGGGTGATTCCATTGGCTTCTATGTTCGAAGAACAGTTGGGTATCCCTACTGCATTGACTAACGATGCAAATGCTGCGGCTATCGGTGAAATGACTTATGGTGCAGCTCGTGGCCTGAAGGATTTTATCATGATTACTTTGGGTACAGGAGTAGGTAGTGGTATCGTTATCAACGGTCAGTTGGTATATGGACATGACGGCTTTGCCGGTGAATTGGGCCATGTAGTTGTAAACCGGAATGGTCGTCAGTGTGGTTGCGGTCGTAAAGGTTGTCTGGAAACTTATTGTTCAGCGACAGGGGTGGCACGTACAGCTCGTGAATTTCTGATTCAACGTACAGAACCGAGTTTGCTGAGAGATATTCCGGCTGATGAAATCCAGTCAAAGAATGTATATGACGCAGCTGTGAAAGGTGATAAGCTGGCATTGGATATCTTCGAATTTACCGGTACTATTTTGGGACAGGCTTTGTCTGATTTCATTGCTTTCTCAAGTCCGGAAGCTATCATCCTGTTCGGAGGTCTGGCTAAATCCGGTGATTATATCATGAAACCTATTCAGAAAGCTTTGGATGAAAATGTATTGAAGATTTATGCAGGTAAAACCAAGTTGTTGCTTTCTCAGTTGAAAGATGCTGATGCGGCTGTTCTGGGCGCAAGCGCATTGGGCTGGGAGGTTAAAGAAAACTGATCGTTTTCCTGATTTCTGATAAAAATTGAGGCTGTTTGGATTTCTTCTTGTATAGGGAAATCCAAACAGCCTTTTTTAATATGGAAAAATGGCATAAAGAGGTTATTCCTTTGGAAAGGGGTATAAAAAAACCGATCAGTATTCTGACCGGTTTTTTTATGTAAGGAATAATAGTTTTCAGCTTATGCGTTGTTAGCGCGTTTTTCCTGAATTCTAGCTTTCTTACCAGTAAGAGCACGCAGGTAATACAATTTAGCGCGACGTACTTTACCGATTTTGTTGACAGTGATGCTGTCGATAGCCGGAGATTCCAGCGGGAAAATACGTTCTACACCGATAGTTCCTGACATTTTGCGTACGGTGAAACGTTTCTTGTCACCATGACCTGCAATTTTGATAACAACACCACGGTACATCTGTACACGTTCCTTGTTACCTTCAACGATACGGTATGCTACTGTGATAGTATCACCAGCTTTGAATGAAGGATGCTGTTTGCCAGTAGCAAATGCTTCTTCTGCAATTTTAATTAAATCCATTGTTTTTATTAAATTAAATTGTTTGATCGTTACAACGCAACATATCAAGTAACTCTTCTTTGACAGCGATTGCGCGAAAGCGGTGCAAAATTACTAGATTTTTGTCATACAGCCAAATTAAATTCAACTATTTTTCATCTGATATCGTTGGTTGCAACTTCTTTTTTAACTACATTTGGGCAATAAACAACTAATAAACATGAAACCAAACCGAATTATGTGTATCATTCCGGCAGGAATAGTAGCCGGGATTTTTATGTTTTCAAGCTGTCATTCAGGCTATTCTCTGGCATCAGTTGAGGGAAGCAGGATAGAAGTGACAGCAGCTTTGGATGCTAATCCGGATTCCGCTGCAATCGCTGTTTTGGCTCCGTATCAAAAAACGGTTGATAGTATTATGTCACCGGTCATAGGACAAAGCGCTCGTTTTATGGATCGCTTTCGTCCTGAAAGTGAGTTATCCAACTTGGTAGCGGATATTTTACGTTATTCTGCTTCTGCATATATAGGCCGCATAGCCGACGTGGGGGTGACGAATATGGGCGGACTACGTACGGCTTTGCCCGAGGGGGATATAACTTACGGTAATATTTATGAAATAACTCCCTTTGAAAATACATTGTGCATTGTTACTATGAATGGGGCTTTGCTGCGTGAACTTTTTGAAAATATAGCAGCTGTGCATGGTGAGGGATTAAGTGGCGCTTGTCTTGAAATTTCTGGAGATGGAAAATTATTGGATGCTACAGTGGCCGGAAAAGAAATTGAAGACTCCAAAGAGTATAAAGTAGCCACCTTGGATTATTTGGCTGAGGGAAATGACCATATGACTGCTTTTGCCAAAGTGGGCGATGCGGATAAATTGCTGCCTGAAAAGGCCACAGTGCGTCAGTTGTTTCTGAACTATGTGAATGAGCAGACTAAAGCAGGGAAGAAAATAGACTCAAAGATAGAAGGAAGAATTACCGTTAAAGAATAAACTGAACCGTTATGAAACGAATATATGTATTATTTACTGCTTTGTGTGTATGTTGTGCGCTGGCAGCACAGGATATCAAAGAACTTTTGATACTTCATACTAATGATACCCACAGCCGTGTGGAACCTATCCCCATTACTGATCCGAATCCGGAGTTTGCAGGAAAAGCGGGTTTTGTACGTCGTGTTACCTTAATAAAAGAAATACGGAAACAGGATAAGGATTTGTTGTTGTTTGATTGTGGTGACTTTTCACAAGGCTCTCCTTTTTATAATATGTTTGGTGGTGAAGTTGAAGTGAAGCTGATGAATGAAATGGGATATGATGCCGGGATTATTGGAAATCATGAGTTTGATTTGGGCTTGGATAATATGGCACGTCTTTTTAAAATGGCGGATTTTCCTGTTGTTTGTGCTAATTATGGTGTACAGGGAACTGTTTTGGAAGGGCTTGTCAAACCGTATGTTATTTTGGAACGTAAGGGGATAAAGGTAGGTGTGTTCGGACTGAGTCCTGCATTGGAGGGGCTAGTACAGGCAAAAAACTGTGAAGGAGTGGTTTTTGAAAATCCAATAGAGGCTGCTCAGCGTGTGGCGGATATATTGAAGAATCGGGAAAAATGTGATTTAGTGGTTTGTTTGTCTCATTTAGGGTGGCAAGGAAAACCTTATTCTGATGAAACTTTGATTCTTAATACTCGTAATATTGATATTGTCTTGGGAGGTCATTCGCATTCTTATTTTGATAAGACTTTGTTTTATAAGAATTTGGATGGCAAGGAGATTCCATTGCAACAAATGGGAAAAAATGCTGTTTATGTGGGAAAAATGAAAGTAAGGATGGAAAAGAACTGATAGTTGCTGTTGTATAAGGAAATCTGATATAATTGAAGAAATTAGATGAAGAGAAACGTATTGTTATTTATAAGTTTATGTGTCGTCGGATGTGTGATGACGTATGCACAGCAGATGCCTGGGCTGTTACAAAAGAGGAAGGCGGACACTCAGGATTGTAAGGCATGGGTGGATGAACAGCTTTCTGAAATGAGTTTGAAGGAAAAGATAGGACAACTGTTTATACACACAGTGGCTCCTCTTCAGACACAGCGAAATAAAAACAATATATATGCAGCTATAAAAGAATATAAAGTAGGAGGATTACTTTTTTCGGGCGGTCAGTTGTCTAATCAAGTTTTATTAACTAATTATGCGCAGAGTCTGGCAGAAGTACCTTTGTTCATTACTTTTGATGGTGAATGGGGGCTGGCTATGCGCTTGAAGGGAACCCCTCGTTTTCCAAGAAACAGAGTCTTGGGATGTATACAGGATAATGAACTGCTTTATGAATATGGTAAGGAAGTAGCCCGGCAATGTAAGGAGATAGGTGTGCAGATCAATTTTGCT
>URWP01000007.1 GCA_900551645.1 uncultured Bacteroides sp. | reverse complement strand
GGCTGGTAGGGCTACAACCACCGTAGTAGTTCACAATCATGGGATATTTCCTGGTCGCATCAAAATGAGGCGGTAGGTAATATCGCCCGTAAATGGTATCTCCCCGAGAATTAACAAAGTTCCAAGCTTCACAACTTCCCAAACGGATGTCTTTCAGAATATCTTTACTTAAATCCTCTACCAACACAGGTTTCCGGCTTTTCAAATCGACACTATACAACCGATGAGAATTGGAAACGCTCTCTCCATAAAATGCCAGTACAGGCTTCTGCGAAGATACCGCCATGTTCAGAACCATATCTTCCGGCACTTCTACCTGCCTGATGACACCAGAAGCCAGTTCCATCTGATACAACGAATAGTAATCCCGGTTTTCGGCGGTAAAATATACCTTACCATCGGCCTTGTTCCATACCGTCTGCATTACATTCGGATTGAAATTCAATGTCAACGGTTTCACAGATTTATCGGCTACCTCCATCAGATAAAGTTGGGTATCAATCATGCTGGGGGTCTGTCCTTCCTTGACATTCTTTCCGATACCTCCCAAAGATTCAGGCGAACCGGCTATCAGAACCTGTCGGGCATCCGGCGAAAACAAGGCATTCGAAATGAATCCGTCATCTTCTACCAACAAATCTGATTCCAATGTATTTACATCCAATATATATAAGGAATACAACGTCGTAGGACGAGCTTCCAGCCGACGTTTCGTTACCATCATGAGCACCTTGTTACCATCGGCCGAAATATCGGTCGCAAACACCTGCCGATACCCGTAAGTCAACGGTTGCATCAAGCCGGAAGCCAAATCATACTTTGCCAGATACGTACGGTCTCTCCATCCGGGCTGACGGTCATCAGGGTCAACGTATTCATAAATCTCTTTCTTTTCCTTCGGACCTTCCTGTACCAATGAGAACAACAGGTAATCTTCGGTCGGCGAGAACCGGAAACTTCCTTCCGGAAGCGAAGTACTCATGAGCGTTTCGATACCGGTTGACGGATTGACCCGAACCAGTTCTTTACCGTTTACCCCTTGCCGGGTCAGATAATATTCAGAAGAACGGGGCATCCAGTGCAATTCTTCACTCCGTTCGGCCAATACCCTGCCGGTAGCCAGTTCGCGCACGACATACGTATTTTCGGTCTGTCCTCCTACCCGGGTTGTCCGGTAAGCCAGAATCAGGTATTTTCCATCGGGCGAAACCTCCACATCCGTATAACGCTTCCCATGCAACACATCGGCCAATGTATACAAACGTCCTTCCTCCTGAGTCAAGGTGAAAATTCCCTCCTTTTCGGTATCCAATGACAACTTCGGGGTTTCTTTCTGCCCGGGAACAGACAAGTATTTCACAATAATCCGGTGAGAAGCAGGCTCCAATGCCAGTTTCAAATCCTCACACAATTTACCGTCCACATATACCTGATACGATTTTATACCTTCCACCTTCAGCTCAGCCTTTCCATACCGGGTATTCTCAAGCGTAAAGCCCAACAAGTGTAACGCATACCCGTCACCAGTAACAGGCAAAGCATCGGCCGCAAGCAATTTTCCTTGTGCCACCGTTTCCAATGAAAGCGGAGTCTTCAACAAGCGGTCGGCCTTCCAGGGTTCCGAATTAACATCCACGGTATCGACCTGATACGGTACCTTCACCGGATAAGGTCCTGCATAATGAAAAGTATTGATTTCCATACGTTCTGCGTTCAATAGCATTCCCCAACACAAAGAGCACGCCAACAACAATTCTTTTTTCATACAATAGATGAGTTTATGTTTTCCATTCAGTACACAAAAATAGACAAATTATACCGAATACACCAATCGTTCCAATATTCAATACCCAAACACCCGATAAATACAGACAAACGAAAGCCTGTCGTTCCAACGGAACATACAGGTTCCAGTTGACCGACAGGCTTTCGATTTCTTTTCAACCCATAAAAGCCAGATTATCTCAGAAGATATCCAACTCTGCCATAGTGGCGAAGTCCGCTCCGGAAGTTACTTCGGTAGCAACCAGACGGATGTAACGGGCTTTCACCGCCTTCTTGAAATAATGATAACGTTTGGTCGGGTCATTTACCAGATTCCCAAAAGTGAAGTCTTCCACTTTCTTCCATGCCTCTCCATCCGTACTTATCTCAAAACGTCCGGCCGCGATCAAGCCTTTCGCATCCTTCTTCTGAGGTGTATAGGCAAATCCGGTCAGTTCCTCTTCCTGGCCCAAATCGAGGGCGAAGACATAAGGAAGCGCCTGTCCGTCGGATACCCAATAAGTGTCTGCCTGT
Source organism: uncultured Bacteroides sp. (assembly GCA_900551645.1). GTDB lineage: Bacteria > Bacteroidota > Bacteroidia > Bacteroidales > Bacteroidaceae > Phocaeicola. The sequence goes on along the minus strand of URWP01000007.1, from coordinate 27,571 downwards.
TCATCAATGGCGGCGCTAGCCGGATGCTCGACCGCTTCGCCCGATACGTCCAGCATCTTCCAGTCCTTCTTGACAAATCCCAACCGCTCACGGGAAACCGCTCCCTTTCTTCCGTGCAGGAAGGAAACCGCCTTCACTTCCCCATTCTCCAAAGCAAAAGCTCCCGTATACAACGGTGAGGCCTCATCCGGTTCGTTACCGTCCGTCGTATAGTGAATCTGATAATCTATCGTATCCTGTACCGATTTATCTCCTTTGTTATCGGCCCAGTACAACCAGCTGAAACCATCCTTTTTAGGTGTAATGGTTACCAGACCTTCGGAATTTCTGCCTACGGATAACATCGGAGGACGTTGCTGGTAATAATGTGCGGACACCTGACAAATAGCAGGAGCCATACGAGATTCCAGTATCCGGATACGGATTTTGGTAGAAGTTACATCCGGGAACCGGAGAATACGCTTGTGACCGATATTGGTAGAGCGGGCCACCTCTTTCCATTGTCCGTCCACCCACGCGTCGACGGCATGTTTCTCCACCCGTTCGCTATGCGTAGCAATGGCTTCCTGAATCATAATCCGGTTGAAAGTAATGGGTTGCGGTACGGTAAAGACCAGTTCTTTCGGTCCTGTACCGTCCAAGAGTACAAACGTGTTTTCATCCTTGTCCAATACTTCTTTCGGTCCTTCGGCACCGTCCAGCAAGCTACGGCCATAAGTTTCCTGAATCCTTCTGCCGGTCTCTTCCAGAACCTCGACATCCGTATCCGAGAACCGTCCTTCCCGGTTAGGCGGGATATTCAAGAGGAAAATGGAGTTACCTCCTACCGCACGTTCATAAATATCGAATACATCGTCGGCACTCCGGGTCTGCTGACGGGTATCATCACGGTAAAACCATCCTGCCCGGATAGATGTATTCGTTTCGGCAGGCTGGTAATGCAGGTAGAACGGTTTTTCACGGCTTAACAACACTTCCCGACCTCCCAAGTCGCCGTGCAAGTCCATGAATTCCACCATCTCGGCAGGATTCTCCGTATACGGAGTAATCACATTCCATTCGGATTCCCGCGTGTTTCCGGCCTCGTTGCCACACCAGCGCACATCCTCCCTACCGAAAATAGTAGCGTTCGGAGCCAGTGCACGAATCATTTCTCGCCAAGCCTTATAATTGTATTTCTGCCCGCCTTTGGTCTTGGGATGCGCGCCGTCGAACCAAACTTCGTCTATCGGTCCGTATTCCGTCAACAATTCGAACAATTGATTCAGAAAATACTCGTTATAATCGTCCAGTTCGAACTGGAATTTCGTCTTGACCGCAAACGGGCGTCCGGGAACTTCCCGGGGAATGGTACGCAACGTATACGGACTCAGATTTCCATAAAGCCCGTCCGGACTTTCTATCTGATAAAGATCTGCCGGAGAAAGATAAACACCCAGTTTCAATCCATATTTCCGGCAAGAAGCCGAAAGTTCTTTCATGATATCGCCTTTCCCGTTCTTATACCTCGTCGACATGATACCGTGCCTGGTATAACGGCTTTGCCACAACACGAATCCGTCATGATGTTTGGCCGTAAAGATGACCATCTTCATACCGGCGGCTTTCATCGCCTTACACCACTGGTCGGTATCCAAGGTTTTCAAATCAAAGATTTTAGGGTCTTCTTTTCCTGTTCCCCATTCCAGACGGGTAAAGGTATTCGGACCGAAATGCACGAAAGCGATGAATTCGTTCCGCAAGGCAGCCAACTGATTATCGGTAGGAACCACATGTGCCGCTTTCCGGATAATCACATCATCGGTGTCGCCCGCTTCTACTTTAATGGTACTCTCAGGAACTATCTCCTGTTGCTGCGCATACGATGACAAACACACCGCCGACGCAAACAACAATGCCAACCGTTTCAAATTTTTTTTCTTCATAGTCAGAATTTATCAGGTCAGTTATAAAATTTTCAGAGAACGAGTTGACAAGATTTCAGGAAACAAGGTCTCGTCACCTCGTCAACAACAAATTCCCTACAATATTCGCAAGATTTACTGATTCCTGCAAACAATATCCGGACAAATTCCCTTGTGAAGGAAAATTTCCGTTAAACAACGATCTATTCCAAGAGTCTTCTCCGATTCCAGTTTTACATACATATTTCCCATCTTCCATCGGATAATCATTTTTGGGTAGTACATCCATTACAATACATAATGATGTACTTTAAACAATCCTTTTAGCAGAGAAACATCCTAAAGACATTTTGCTCCATAAACAAGCAATTCTATAGCTTTTTTCTCCCAAAGCAATCCATTAATCAAACAAGTGAAAAGTCATTTTACTACAACGAAAGAATACCTATTTTTTGCGATTGTAGCACTTTTATATAGAATTTAACTTTGCACTCGCAATGCTAAAAAAGGCATCATAGATTTTATAACTATTTAAAACAAGGATAAATTGGGAACAAAATTCAAACACAACCTGCTTCTTCTGATGATATTATGGGGTACTGCAACCACATGGGCGCAAGGAACTCTGATTTCAGGAAAGGTCACATCGACCGATAAAAGCGAAATAGATTTTGCCACGGTATATCTGAAAGGTACGAACTACGGATGTACTACCAACGAGAAAGGACTCTATCACCTGAAAGCCCCTGCAGGCAAGTATACCCTCATTGTATCGGCCATCGGATACGAAACCTCCGAGAAACAGGTCGTGTTAGCAAATGGTGAACGCTTGAAACAGAACATTGTATTGAAACCATCGGTAACCGAACTGGATGAAGTGGTAGTGGTCTCTACAGGTGTCTCAAGCGTGAAACGTTCGGCCTTCAATGCCGTAGCGGTCGATACCAAAGAGATGCAGAACTCGACCAAGAGTTTGAGTGAAGCCCTGACCAAAGCCCCGGGCATGAAGCTACGCGAATCGGGTGGTGTAGGATCGGACATGCAACTCATGATGGACGGATTCAGCGGTAAACATGTAAAGGTATTCATTGACGGAGTACCACAGGAAGGCGTAGGAAGTTCGTTCGGGCTGAATAACATTCCGGTAAACTTTGCCGAACGCATTGAAGTCTATAAAGGTGTAGTACCGGTAGGATTCGGAACAGATGCTATCGGTGGAGTTATCAACATCGTAACCAACAAGAAACGCCGCAATTGGTTTTTGGACGCTTCGTATTCGTACGGTTCGTTCAACACCCACAAGTCATACATCAACTTCGGACAGACATTCCGTAACGGATTCACTTACGAAATCAACGCTTTTCAGAACTACTCGGACAACGATTATTACGTGGACGCCCCGGTACAGGATTTCGCTACCGGAAACCTGAACGGAACTTATCAACGGGTAAAGCGATTCAACGATACCTATCATAACGAAGCGATTGTAGGAAAAGTAGGTATCGTAGACAAGAAATGGGCAGACCGGCTGATGTTCGGATTCACCTATTCGCACATGTACAAGGAAATCCAGACCGGTGTACGCCAAAGCATCGTTTACGGAGAAAAGCATCGCAAAGGCTATTCGCTGATGCCTTCACTGGAATACAGTAAACGTAACCTGCTTACCAAAGGACTGGACGTGACACTCACCGCCAATTATAACCGGAATGCCACAACCAATGTTGATACCGCAGCCTATCAGTACAACTGGTTGGGAGAAAAACAACTGATGAACTCTCGAGGTGAACAATCATATCAATATTCACGTGCGGATAACGATAACTGGAACGGTACACTTACCGTAAACTACCGCATCGGCAAGATGCACACGTTTACTTTCAACCATGTATTGAACACATTTACCCGTAACAATACATCCCTGTTGGCCAATGAGGAACAGACCGATGAGATACCCAAAGAAACCCGCAAGAACATTTCGGGCCTTTCCTACCGTCTGATGCCTTCAGAACACTGGAACGCTTCGGTCTTCGGGAAATACTATAACCAGTATGTAGCCGGCCCAATGGCCACTACTACCAACCAGGACGATTACGAACGGATTACCCGACGCATCGACGCATTCGGCTATGGAATCGCCGGAACTTACTTCATTCTGCCGGGACTTCAGGTAAAACTTTCCTACGAGAAGGCTTATCGCCTCCCTACCATCGAAGAGATGTTCGGTGACGAGGACCTGGAAATGGGAGAAATTACCATCCGCCCGGAAAATAGCGATAACGTCAACCTGAATGTCAGCTACGGAAAATCGTTCGGCAAACATTCCGTCTATGTGGAAGGAGGACTGATTTACCGCGATACAAAAGACTATATCCAACGGAATGTTACCGACCTGAGCGGAGGGAAATATGCAGCTGCCTATACCAACTACGGAAAGGTTCTTACCAAAGGATTCAACCTGTCGGCCCGGTATAGTTTCAGCCATTGGTTCAGCATCGGAGGAAACTTCACTCAAATGGATGTACGAGACAACATGAAGACCATGATTGGTACTACCGTAGCCAATCTGGCCTACAAGGCACGCATGCCGAACCTGCCCTATCAATTTGCCGATTCGGATGTAAACTTCTATTGGCGTAATTTAGGAGAAAAAGGCAATGTACTGACACTGACATACGACAATCAGTTCCTGCATAGTTTCTCTTACTACTCACAGGTCATCGGCTCCAGCAGCGATTACATTGTGCCCAACCAGTTTTCGCACAATCTCAGCCTGTCCTATAGCATGAAGAACGGGCGGTACAACCTTTCGCTGGAATGCCGGAACTTTACCAACGAGAAGCTATACGATAACTTCAGCCTCCAAAAAGCCGGCCGGAGTTTCTATGGAAAAGTACGTGTCTATTTCGGAAGATGAGATTAGGGAACGAAGTGACGAGGTTTCAGGAATATAACGAACTCTTTAGAGGAGTTATTCCCTCATCAACCCGTCAACTCGTCAACAATAAAACTTGCCAACTATAAAATAAAAAATATATGAAAAAGAACCTTTTAATGGCCGGACTCTTTGCTACCGCAATGGCCGGCGTGTGCTTCACTTCTTGTGCAGGTGAAGAATTAACCAATACAGGAAACAACGGAGATAATACAGGAAACGGAAACGAGGAACAACCCGAACAAGTAACTTCCCGCTATGTCATCGCCGCATCGGTAACCGCTTCCGGAAATACCACCAACGTATTGCTCACCGCCGAGACGCTGGAAGAAGGCAGTATCAGTACCGTCAACAACGGACTGGTGAACGACGGAGCTACCCAGTGGGTATATTACAACAACCAGTATCTGTACGGCTTGAGCTACAACCAGGGAAATGCCGGTATCACCACTTCCTTCTATCTGGATAACAACGGTAATCCAAAGAAACGTAACGGTGAGTTTGCCATCAAACGATTCACAACTTACGGTACTTACGGGAAATATGTGATGACTTCTTCAACCGGTGACGGACCTACCGAATGGAATGACGCAAACGGCTACACCCCGAAATCGTTCCTGATTTCCTACCTCGATACATCTGCCGATACCTATACCACCAACGATACCAAGAACGAGTCCTACCTGTCCGAAAACTTCCTGGGCAACGGCGAGTTTGTCACCCTGGCCGGATTGCTGGAAAACAACGGAAAGCTATTCAGTGCTGCCATTCCAATGGGGTTGAGCCAATATGGAACAAAATACGAAAACGGGAAATGGGTACTTCCGGGCAACGAAGACCTTATCAAGACCGAATCAGGAGGTTCTGGAAGCAGTTCCTATAGCAAAGACGAGCTCCAATGGACCCAATATCCGAACGAGTGTTGGGTAGCTATCTTTACCGATGAAACCTTGACCGACAAGAAACTTATCAAGACCGATAAAATCAGCTATGCATGCGGACGTTACAAATCACAATACTACCAGATGATTTGGCCAAACGACAACGGAGACATCTATGTATTCTCTCCAAGCTATGCAAAGACAATGACCGATTCACGGCAACAAACCACATTCCCGGCCGGTGTAGTCCGTATTCCAGCCGGAGCAGAAGACTTCGATGATTACTATTGTGATCTGGAGGCACTGAGCGGCGGAAACTCGTTCTTGCGTTGCTGGCCGATTGCCGAGGACTATTTCCTCCTGCTGATGTATGACCGTCCGCTGACCGAAACCGGATTTACCGCCAACCAGTTAGCCGTTTTCAAAGCAGGCGACAAGAAACTGACTTACGTGAGCGGCCTTCCGGCTACCGAACTGATTTCAGGCTTCGGCAACTCACCGTACATCGAGAATGGAAAAGCCTATGTCACGGTAACCACAACAGAAGGATATCCGGCTATTTATAAGGTTGACCCTTCGACCGCTACCGCTACCAAAGGACTAACCGTGGAAGCAACTCAACTAAACGCCGTAGGTAAACTGAACTTTCAGGAATAACAATTGTTAGTAAAAACTAATATCACTGGGTCTGAAACCGATGAAGAACCGTTTCTTTACCGGACAGACCCTTTTTCAACAATTATATCATATGAGAAAACTTTTTGCCAAGATTCATCTTTGGCTTTCCATTCCTTTAGGCATCTTCATTTCCATCATCTGTTTTACCGGAGCCATCCTGGTGTTCGAGCAGGAAATCACACAGGCATTGAACCCGAACTTGTATCGTGTCAATGTTGTTTCAGGAAACACTCCCCTATCGCCTTCACAACTGGCCGATGCGATAAGCCGCCAAGTACCCGATTCCCTCCAGCTTACTAGCCTGCAATTCGCCCAAGACCCTGAGAAACCAGTATGGGCAGGTTTCAAAAATGCCGGCAGAAAGACCTTGAGTGTCAATCCGTATACCGGTGAAGTGAACGGATGGAGCAAAAGCTATCCCTTCTTCCAAGAAGTACGCAAGCTTCACCGCTGGCTGTTAGATGCCCCTGCCAAGAAAGGCGAAAAATCCGTAGGAAAAGTCATCGTAGGAATCACTACCCTGTTGATGGTTGTCATCCTCATCAGCGGATTGGTCATCTGGATTCCCCGCACCTCAAAAGCCTTGAAGAACCGGTTGTGCATCTGTTGCACGAAAGGGGGGCGCCGGTTCTGGTATGATAGCCACGTGGCTACAGGCATCTATACATTGGTATTTCTGCTCATCATGGCATTGACCGGACTGACCTGGTCCTTCGGGTGGTACCGTACCGCCGCCTATTCCCTGTTCGGAGCCACTCCGCAAGTAACAGAGTCCGAACACGGAAGTACCGGAAAACCCCACAACATGGCTTCAGCTTCCCAACGAAGTCATCAAAATCCAGGCAGACAGACGGATACTGACCACCGGACAAGTCCTCATCGTAAAGATACCGGAAAATCAGAAAATCATCCGAAAGGCCAACAACGACTCTATCGTACCTGGGACCAGGTATTGGCAAACCTGCAACAGACATACCCGGTCTATACCAGTATCAAACTGGAACAAGGAAGCGCCCAAATTGTTACTTCATCCGAAGGCTCATTACGGAAAAGCGATACCGCCCGTTTCCAGAACGAAGACGGTGTCATTACCGGAATCACGACTTCCGGCCAGGCTCCCGCATCCCAAAAGATGAAAGGTTATTTTTATAGCTTCCATACCGGAACATGGGGAGGCATATGGACCAAAATCCTCTATTGCCTGGCTGCTTTCCTGGGTGGTATATTGCCGTTAAGTGGTTATTATCTCTGGTACAAGAAGAAAAAAGGCTCTCCCTCCCGACGGAATATCCGATGAGGTTTTATCTACATGCTTTTTTTAAAGAAAACATAAGTCTACCAGGTTCTCCATCCCCCAAAACATACGTTTTCGGGGATGGAGAACCTTCATTTTTCATACAGGGGACATAAATCCCAGATATGAAGAACATAAAAGCCATACAGACATAAGTAAAATGAAAAGCTTAAGCGGGTCATTCAGAAATTCCGTAACTCTGAATGACCCGCTTTTACTTCTTACTGATTATAAAAGGAAATATTCCGTATATAAATTATAGTTGGATGGTCTGTTTGCTACCATCATATTTCACTACAATACCTTTCGCATCCTTATCAAATCCTTGAGCTTTGTCTTTTCCGACAACTACCACGGTAAAGGTGCGTTCCTTCAACATTCCATCGAACTCTCCTGTACGGTCGCCGATGGTCAAGGTGCGATTATCCTCATCGTATTCAAAAGGAATCATGGCATATTTACCCTTCTCGTAATTATAATTCGTGCCTTCGTCTTCATACAAGGTGAATTCCCCGTCTGCTCCCTGATATACATACAACTTGATATCCGAAGCCGGTTTTTCGTCGGAATACTGCATATCCGGTCCGAACGGAACAATGGAACCGGCACGTACATACAACGGAATCCGTTCATACGGAGCAGCAACCGAAGCCTGTACACCAGCTTCCTGGAATTTGCCCGTGTAGAAATCATACCAACCTTCACAAGCCGGGAAATACATGTCACGAGTGCGGTCGCCATATCGGTATACCGGAGCCACCAGGAAGGCCGGACCGAACATGAACTCATCGCCGATATTATTCACCTGCGTATCAGCCGTAAAGTCCATTACCAGCGGACGCATGATGGTATAATCATCGAAATAAGTCATTCCTGCCATCGAATAGATATACGGCATCAGGTTGTAACGGAGTTTCGTATAATAAACAACAGACTGATAAGCCGGATGATTTTCCGGAGCAATGTTCCAGATTTCACGGAACGGATATTGACCGTGTGCCCGATACAACGGACAGAATGCACCGAACTGGTACCACCGGGTATTCAATTCCCGCCATTCTTTGTAATCCGCATTCTCGGTCCGCGTCTTATTCCATACTTCCTGACCGGCTACATACCGGTTCTCTACACAGAATCCACCGATATCCATGGTCCAATAAGGAATACCACTCATCGAGAAATTCAATCCGGCCGAAATCTGTGCCTTCATATCTTCCCAACGGGTAGCGATATCACCGCTCCAGGTAGCCGTAGAATAACGTTGAAGACCGGCAAATCCTGAGCGGGTCAACAGGAATACACGCTTGTCATTGTCTACACTCCGTTGTCCGTCATAAATGGCCTCTGCATTCATCAGGGCATAGGCATTGAAGAACTCGGTAGAAGAGCCCAATGCGGTAGGACCACACAAAGCCTTGCGGTAATCAATGTCGGTACAATCGCGTATGTTCGGTTCGCTGGCATCCATCCACCAGGCATCGATACCCAGTACATACAATTTGTCCTGCATCTGTTTCCAGAAGAGCTTGCGTGCATCGGCACTATAAGCATCGTAAAAAGAACCGATGTAACCCGGACCTATCCAGTCGCGGATGCTGTCCTTAATAGCCTGCTGATACATCCAACCGTTCTTATCGAACTGCTTGTAATGTTCGGTAGAAGCATAAAACTTCGGCCAGACCGAAATCATGATCCGGGCATTCATGGCATGGATAGAATCTACCATAGCCTTCGGATCCGGGAAACGAGCCTTGTCGAAATCATGACTTCCCCACGCATCTTCGGGCCAATAACTCCAGTCCTGTACAATATTGTCTATCGGAATCTGCCGGTCGCGGAATCCCTTCAAAGCACCGATGATTTCGGCAGAAGTCTTGTAACGCTCCCGGCTCTGCCAATAACCCATCGCCCATTTCGGCATGATAGGAGACTTTCCGGTCAATGTACGGTATCCACTGATGACTTCATCCATATCATCGCCCGCAATGAAATAATAGTCCAGCTGTTTGGTCATCTCGCTCCACCAGGACTGCTTGCCCTGCTCTTCGGGAGCCACCGGAGCCAACACCCGCAATCCGGAATAAGATACATAACCATCCGGTTCCCATTCTATTTTCAACGGAACCCGTTTGCCTGCTTCCAGGTTGACGGAGAATTTATAGCTGTTCGGATTCCAGGCTGTACGCCATCGTTCCGGCACTACCAATTTTCCGTCAATGTAAACCTTCGTATAGCCGGCATAGTAAAGGATGAACTTGAATTCGCCGCTTTGAGAAGGTTCGATACTTCCTTCATATGTCACCTTAGAACCCATGAACGGGAAACCTTCCGGAAGATTGACCACTTTCGATAAATCCTCCCGTTTCAAATGTTCAAAATAAAGGGAATCTTCGCGACGTTCCAAAGGTTGTACGCCCGACTTTGCATCCGGTACATAATTACCGGTCAAGGCTCCTTCCTTACCGTATTTATCAAACAGCTTGAAAACCTCTCCCAGTTGTGAATAATCGTTGGGATTTCCGAAACGGCAAAGCGAATAACTATCCAGCAGAATACCATAATTCTTATTGGATACAATAAACGGTACAGAGACTTTTGTATTGTACTGGAACAACTCTTCGTTTTTTCCCTTGTAATTGAACTCATCGGCCTGATGCTGACCCAAGCCGTAAAAAGCTTCATCGGCCGGAGACTCGAATACCTGCCGGATGGTATATCCCTGTGTACCTTCTACCGTAATCGGCGTAAAATCTTTACCTCCTCCCTTGTTTTCTCGGAGAATCATCTGTCCGTCCTCATCGGTGAACCAGACTTCGCCGGTAGATGCCAATACCGAAGCCTTCAATGCTTGTGTAAGAACCAATACCGTATCACCCCGTTGTTCCACGGAGAAAGAAACCTGTTCTGCCGGAGGAAGCACCACCAGACTCTTCGGGTCGGCAAACTCCGATGCCGGTGTGGCCGACACATGAATCAGTTTGTCACCCATCACCTGCAGACGTACCAGTTTCGCCGCATGTTCTCCCTGCCGGGACACATGTACGACCACTCCCTGATCTGTCTGCTCATACACTTTATCGGAACAGGCACCCAACAACAGACCTGCCAATAAACAATAAGGAATGTTCTTCATATTCATCATAAATCACTGCTTAAAGTTAAACAATCAATCTATCACAAAGATACACAGAACTTCACCGGAAAAACCACCTCACATGTTTTCAGGTAGGGAAAGATTTGAATGACCGGCAGACAGAATGTTGCCGATAAGGGTATTTTTTGTTATTTCCCCTCCTTTTCCTGATAAACAGAAGGTAATACGCCGAATTCCTCCTTAAAATAACGGCTGAAATACTTCGGATTATTGAACCCGACCTCGAAGGCTACTTCCGATACATGCAACTGGCTTTCACGCAACAATTGTGCCGCCCGTTTCAGACGGATAACCCGGATAAATTCTATCGGAGTCTTACCGGTAATCTGTAGAAGTCGCTTGTACAGGTGTACCCGGCTCATTCCCAACTCCCGGCTCAACTCCTCTACCGACAGGTCACTACGCGACATATTGTCTTCTACATACTTCACCGCTTTTTCTATCAGTTTCTCATCCAGGGAAGTAATGGATATCCTACTCGGTTCCGGGTCGATGACTTTCTTCTCCGCCCCAACTTCCGGCCGGCCAGCACGGTTCCGTTGAATCAGCTTCCGGATGCGTAACACCAGGATATCCATGTTGAAAGGTTTGGTCACATAATCATCGGCACCCGTCTGTAATCCCTCCAATTGGGAGTCGACTACCGGAACATGCGAAGTGCGTTCCGTACCCTTTATCAACCGGCAAAGCGCATTTCCATCCATTTCCGGCATCATGACATCGCTCACTACCAGATCCGGCAATTTTTCCTCCTGCATCATCTTCCAGGCCTCCTTTCCGTTGGAAGCAGTCCGTATGCGGTAGTGCAATCCCAAAGTCGTGCTCATGAATTCACGGAAATCCGAATTATCATCCACAATCAGCAAAAGCGGGAAACGTTCACGGGCCGTCTCCACTTCCCCGGCATCCTCCGACGACGGCATCTCTTCATCAAAAAATACAGGGACTTCCGGAAGCGATGCCGCTACATCTACATGTCTGACAGGTAAGCGGACCACAAAGACCGTACCTGTACTACCATTGTCGAACACTTCCACCGTTCCTTCATGCAAGGTAACGAAATCACGTACCAGGCTCAAACCGATACCTGTTCCGGTAGCCTCTTCCATTCCTTTATGGTCTGTCTGATAGAAACGGTCGAAGATATGTCCCTTATCTTCATCACTGATTCCGATACCGGTATCGGATACCTTGATTTCCAGGTATTCTTCGGTATCCGTCAGATGTTCCAGACTCACGGTAACACAACCTCCCTCCGGAGTATATTTAAAAGCATTCGACAACAGGTTCATGACTACTTTCCCTACCTTGTCGGCATCGAATGCCATCGAAAAATGATCCATCACGGAGAAGAAAGAGAAAGCAATCTGTTTCTGGTCGGCCATCAACATAAAAGAATCGCATACCCCATGGACATACCCTACAATATCGCCTTCCGTCAACGACAAACGATGACGGCTCATTTCTCCTTTCCTGAAATCCAGCAACTGATTCACCAACATCAGCAGACGTTGGGCATTCCGGTACATGAGTAACAACCGTTTACGTTTTGTAGCATCCTGAGTCTCTTTCAATATCTCCTCCAAAGGAGCAATTATCAACGTCAACGGTGTACGCAATTCATGGCTGATATTCGTAAAGAAACGGAATTTCATGTTGTTGATTTCCTCGTTCTTGGCCGCTTCCTGTTCTATCTGCTTCATCCGGAATTTCTCACGTTCACGTTTCAACATAGCCGAATATATCCAGACCAATATACCCAATACCACCAGGGCATAGAAGATAAAGGCCCATACCGATAACCAGAAAGGAGGATGGATTACAATCCGAAGTTCGGAAATGTCAGTACTTGCATACCCGTCGCTATTCACGGCCTTCACCTTCAATACATAATCACCCGGTGCAAGGTTGGTAAAAGTCACACTATGCTCACCTTTCGGAAGTGTCAGCCACTCTTTATGGAAACCCTCCAACTGATAGACATACCGTGTCTTCTCCGGCAATATCAGATTGTCTGTAGTAAAAGAGACCTTGAAGATATGCTGGTGATAAGCCAGATTTACTTTCCGTACAAAGTTCAAGGATTGCTCCAGAATGACTTTTCCATCATACTCCCTGCCAACCGATACCGGCTCATCAAACAATTGTAAGGAAGCGAACAGCACCTTAGGTATCAACCGGTTATAATGCATGTGTTCCGGATTGAACGAGTTGAGGCCGTACAATCCTCCGGCCAGAATCGTACCGTCATGCAAGCGTTCCATTGCACGCAGGTTAAAATCACTGGTCTGCAATCCGTCGTTATTGTCATATTCTCTGGTTTCGAAGCTATATCCCTGATTGTCACGTAATACTTTGATGTTGATAATCCGGTTGGATACCGTAATCCAGATATTTCCGCCAGTATCCTCGGTAATCGCCGAAACAGGCTTTCCGGTCAATTCCGGAATCTGAGGAAGAGTTATCACCTTTCCACGCTTGTAATCAAAAGCGGTAAGTCCTTCACGGGCCGCTACCCAAAGCCATTCCCGGCTATCCTTGTACAATTCATTCACGCAAACCCGTCCCAGTCCTTCCATCGGACGAATCTGACGGGTAGCCAAATCCATCACCTGAATTCCCTCCGTAGCACATCCTATCAGTAACGTCCGGTTATCCCAAAGACACAGAGCCGACAGGTGATTGTCCTTCAGATTGGAATTGGTCTGCTGGTATGTTTCAAACTTTCCCGTACCGGGATTCAGACACTGTAACCCGTTACTCAAAGTCGCTATCCAGATATGTCCATCCGCATCTTCCTGCAAATACCAGATACTATCATCGGCCAGTCCGCCGGAAAGCTCTGTTTTCCGATAAACGGTAGTCCGGTTCCCGTCGATACAGACCAGACCTCCCCTAAAGGTACCGACCCATATCTTATCGTCATGCGCAACAAGTACAGAAACTATCGCATCAGATTCAAAATTTCCGTTTTCCGTATTAAAAATCTTTTTGGTATGCAGGCGTGGATTCCATACGATTAATCCGTTATCATTTGTTCCAAGCAACCATTCTCCCGAAGCCGTTTCCGCAATGTTGGTAATATCTCCTATCGGAGCCAATGCAAATTTATACATGCTTTCTGCATAGCAGGCTATGCCTTTCTTATATGTACCTATCCACATGACTCCTTTCGAATCGGCCAGTAAGGAATAAATGGTATTGTGCGGCAAGCTCCGTTCCCGATTACCGTCAGCCAATATCTGACGGCATTCTCCCGTCTGTTTGTCATAAATCAAGATACCCTGATTATCCATTCCCAACCAGATCTTACCAGAAGCATCCTGTGCCATCGCATGTACGAATCCGCCATACGGTTCCAACCGTTGGGGAATCTCATTGTCGAAAGATTGCGCGGTACTCCGGTAACACCATATCCCCAATGCACTATATAACCAGATATCATCCGAATAATCTACAAAAATTCCGAATGCCTCAAACCTATCGTTCCCTATCTGACGGCAGATATCCTCCCGCTTCCAAAGTACCTCCAACGTTTCCGGATTGACGCAGACCAGCAGGCCATTGTCGTACACCAGCAGGATACCGGCCTTCGATTCACCGATATCAGAGACTCCACTGGCCGGCAATCCATTCTTTTCGAACGAAAAGAAACGACATTCGTCCATCTCCGAAGTAAGGACATAGCATCCTTCACCCGGCACACATAGCCATGTGTTTTTCTTGGAACGGTCTACATATACCTCAGATATTTCGCCTTTACTTCCGATGTGCTTCATAAATTTTTGCTGGTCCCGATAGAAACGGTCGGTCTTTCCATCATAAAGCACATATCCCCTGGAAGTCTTTATCCAGAACCGATAGTCATCGGCCTCCACAATGTCACTGATAAAGTTATCCGGTAAAGTGAGTGAATCGCCTTCCACGGAGCGATATACCGAAAAGTCATATCCGTCATACCGGTTCAGTCCGGATTCAGTAGCCAGCCAAAGGAAGCCTTTACTATCCTTCAAAATGGCATAGATGGAATTATTGGATAAGCCACTTCCCACATCGAAATACTTGAACATATAATCGTCGGCCGCTTTCGAAGGGAAGAAGATATTTATAAACAAAAGAAATAAGAGACAAGTGTTTTTCATAATCCATGTAAAATCTAAAGGTCTTTTCCGGTCAATACGCGGTAAATCTCACGGGCAATAATTTCTGCCCCTTGCTTGTTGGGATGAACTCCGTCGGTATAATCCTGCGGATAATGCGGAAGCATGGGAGTACGTAAATCAATTACCGGCAGATTACGTTCGTGCGCCACTTCGCGGAGATAAGGAATCACACCCGATACCAGCACGCTATCACGGATTCCCCACTCTTTCCGGTCGGACGGTATCGGAAGACACAAATACACCTTCGGATGAGAAGGTAATTGTTCGAAAGCATCCACCAGACGGTTCAGGTCTTTCTTGAAAGATTCGTGGTGTTGCCAGTTCCAAGGTTTGGTATCGTTCGTACCCAACTTGATGGTTACTATATCCGGCAGAAACTCCAGCGCTTCCTTGAAACGTGTAGTCTTCTGATAAGGCAAATCGGTCTCCAGCATCAACGCATGAGCCGTCACCCCGAAATTCCCCACTACATATCCGTTGCCCAGCAGACGTTGCAACACCGCTGGATAACTTTCCGTTTCGGGATGAGCCAATGTAAACCCCTCTGTAATACTGTTTCCCACACAAGCGACTTTGACCGGGCGTTCCTGAGCCTTCAGAATTCCTCCGATGAGCAACAGACACAACAACCAACAAATTCTTTTCTTCATACAAAACCGTTCTTTTTATTCATGGACAAAAATACGTTTTTTCCTGTAGACTTCCACTCTTTTAAGCTTTCATCGTGGGAGAAGAAATGTTTCCATTTCAGTGATAAAATGTTTTCGAACGATAAATTCCCTATCTTTGTACCCGAATTCTAAACTTAATCGAATATGGCTGTAATCCTTGGCATAGATGTAGGCGGAAGCACTACCAAAATTGTAGGAATCGAAAACGGAGAATTAAAATCACCGCTTTTCATTACCGCTACAGACCCTGTAACCTCCTTGTTCGGAGCCTTTGGGAAATATCTTTACGATAACCGGATAACCTTGAAAGATATCGAACAGATTATCCTTACCGGTGTAGGAAGCGCCTATATCAACACTCCGATATACGGATGTTCTACGGCCAAGACCGACGAATTCATTGCCAATGCTTTGGGTGCCAAATACCAGAGCGGATTCAACCGCCTGATTGCGGTCAGCATGGGAACAGGCACGTCCTTTATTCAAATAGAAGGCGACGATATCAAGCATCTGGGCGGTACCGGCATCGGAGGAGGCACCTTGCAAGGACTCTCCCGCCTGATGCTGAAATCGCACGACATTCACCAAGTGGTAGAACTGGCCAAGAACGGTGACATCGCAAACATCAATCTCCAGATAAAAGACATCTGTAACCAGCCACTTCCCAATCTGCCCATGGAAGCCACCGCCTCCAATTTTGGAAAAGCAGAAAGCAACGCTCCTGAAAAAGACATAGCCACCGGCATCGTCTATCTGGTATTACAGGCTATCGGGAGTGCGGCACACCTGGCCGGTCTGAATAGTGGCATCAAGGATTACGTTCTTATCGGAAACCTGTCAACCCTCCCCCAGTGCCGTGAGATATTCAATAGCATGGAAGCGCTCTATGGAATACGCTTCCACATACCACCCTATTCGGAGTACCGCACGGCTTTGGGAGCGGCGCTGAGTTACATCGACCGTCAGAAAGGACTTATCCCTTTATAATCCGGTCAATCTCCGACAATTCTTCCGCGGTAAAAGAGGTATTTCGTAAAGCCTTCAGGTTATCAGATAGTTGCTCTACCGAACTGGCTCCTACGATGACCGATGTCACACGGTTATCTTTCAACAGCCAGGCCAACGCCATTTCGGCCAGTGTCTGACCACGTCGGGAAGCTATTTCATTCAAAGCTGCTATCCGACGCAAAAGTTCGGGTGTCAATGCTTCTTTCTTCAGATACCCGCCACGGGCCACACGCGAATCGGACGGAATCCCCTGCAGGTAACGGTCGGTCAACAAGCCTTGCGCAAGGGGCGAGAAAGCCACAAATCCGCTTCCCTGTTCTTGTGCGTCTTGTAGGATTCCTTCTTCCTCCGGCTCCCGGTTAAGCATATTGTAACGCCCTTGATACAAAAGACAAGGCACATCCCGCTCC
This sequence comes from uncultured Bacteroides sp., assembly GCA_900551645.1. Lineage (GTDB taxonomy): Bacteria > Bacteroidota > Bacteroidia > Bacteroidales > Bacteroidaceae > Phocaeicola. Next base: position 10,473 of record URWP01000007.1, on the reverse strand, counting down.
TTCAGATACCGGTAAGCGAAACGAGCCGCTTCGGGCGGATATTTCGAGATACCCACATACAACGCTTTTCCCTGACGCACGATGTCAACCAAAGCCTGCAAGGTTTCCTCCAACGGCGTTTCCGGGTCAAACCGATGAGAATAAAAGATATCCACATAATCCAGGTTCATCCGTTTCAGACTCTGGTCGAGGCTGGCCATCAGGTATTTGCGGGAACCCCATTCGCCGTAGGGACCGGGCCACATGTCATGACCGGCTTTGGTGGAAATGAACAATTCGTCCCGATAAGGTGCGAACGAAGATTTCATGACTTGTCCGAAGGTAGCTTCAGCCGAACCGTAAGAAGGGCCGTAATTATTGGCCAAGTCAAAATGAGTGATTCCCTGATCGAAAGCATAATGAAGTTTCCGCTTGCTGTTCGAGAAAGAATCCACATCGCCGAAATTGTGCCACAGACCCAGTGATATTTCCGGCAAAAGCACACCGCTCCGGCCTGCCCGCCGATACTTCATGCCGCTCTGATAACGTTCTGGAGCAGCCGCATATACATCATCTATCATACTCGCATTGTGATTGATCGGTTAATACTTATCCAACAAAGTTACAAAAAGATGTGAGAAAGAAAAGCGTCAGCATCGTAATTATAAACACGATGGATACTCTATTTTTCCGTCCGTATATAATAAAGACATTTCCGGCTTTCATGACAAAAGGCAACCAGTATTCCGACATACATCATTACAAATATTTCCTCATCCACCGTTTGTATATGATGAAAAATGAATCTACCTTTGTAAACAGACCTTTTCAGAACCGTCTATTTCAAATTTTTATTATAACCAAACTCAAATACATAAATCTTATGAGAAACGCCTTCTGGTTGTCCGGACTTATTCTACCGAGTCTCCTACCCCAATATATCCAAGCCGAAAACCATCCCAACATTATTTTCATCATCACAGACCAGCAACGAGGAGATGCCATCGGATGTAGCGGTAATGACCGAATCATTACTCCCAACATCGATTCTTTGGCCAAAGACGGCTACTATTTCTGTAATGCCTACTCGGCCTGCCCCAGCAGCACTCCTGCCCGGGCCGGATTGCTTACCGGTATGTCTCCCTGGCATCACGGCATGTTAGGATATGGAAATGTAGCGGAACACTACCGGTATGAATTACCTCAGATGCTGAACGATTGCGGTTACTTCACATTGGGTATCGGCAAAATGCATTGGTCTCCACAAAACGCGTTGCATGGATTCCACGCAACAATTCTGGATGAAAGCGGAAGAGTAGAATCACCCTATTTTATGAGCGACTACCGGAAATGGTTCCAAACAATGGCCCCCGGTAAGAATCCGGATGAAACAGGTATCGGCTGGAACGACCATGCGGCCGCTACCTATCAGTTGCCGGAAGAACTGCATCCTACCGCCTGGACAGGAGATGTTGCCGTACGAATCATCCGACATTACGAAGGAGATAAACCTCTATTCCTAAAAATCTCTTTCGCACGTCCACATAGCCCGTACGACCCGCCTGAACGCGTGCTTAAAAAATACAAGGACATCGAAATGGAAGCTCCTGCCCACGGAGAATGGAGCGCACATATAGGCGAAGACATCACAGACCCGGAAAAAGCACCGGACGCAGCATTTGCCCAGTTCGGCGATGATTATGCCCGAAATTCCAAAAAACATTATTACGCTTATCACATTCATTGATGAACAAGTGGGGCGAATCATAGAAGCCCTGAAAGAAAAAGGCATGTATGATAACACACTGATATGTTTCACTTCCGATCATGGCGATATGATGGGCGACCATCACCATTGGCGGAAAACATATGCCTACGAAGGCTCTGCCGCCATTCCATATATTGTAAAATTCCCCAAAAGCATGGAAACGGAAGTGGCCAGGCCAACTGGAACCATCATCGAAGAACCGGTAGAACTACGTGATTTCTTACCTACTTTTCTGGAACTGGCAGATGGACAAATACCTGACGATATGGATGGGAAGTCCCTCACAACTTTAATCAAAGAAAAATCTCCAGAATGGCGCAGATGGATTGATCTGGAACATGCTACCTGCTATGACGACCACAATTACTGGTGCGCATTGACCGACGGAAAAATCAAATACATCTGGTTTGTACATACAGGCGAAGAACAATTGTTCGATTTGGAAAAAGACCCAAAAGAAACTACCGACGTTTCGGCGGACAAACATTACCGCAAACGATTACAGACGCTTCGTGAAGCAATGGTAAATCATTTGAGCGAGAGAGGAGAAGAATGGGTAAAAGACGGAAAACTCGTCATACGTTCCAAGACATTGCTGTATAGTCCCAATTATCCGCAAAAATGATGTCAAGTCGGAAAAAGCAGGAGGCAGTTCGGAATAAAAATAGCTGAAACAAGTTTCAATATTTTGTTCTCCACTCACCTTTCGCTATCTTTGCCACGCGAAAAATCAAACTATATCAGCCATGAAGCGGATTCAACTTACGGCTCCTGCCAGCATCCGGACAACTATCCAGTTGCCCTCATCGAAAAGCATCTGTAACCGTGCACTCATCATCAATGCACTGGCTTATGGGACATGCGTACCCGAGAACCTGTCTGATTGTGACGATACCCGGGTAATGATACGTGCTTTGCAGGATATGCCGGAAACCATCGATATATTGGCGGCAGGTACGGCCATGCGCTTTCTCACCGCTTATCTGAGTGTTACGGAAGGGACTCATATTCTGACCGGTACGGCACGTATGAAACAACGCCCTATTCAGCTGCTGGTAGATGCCCTGCGTAGCCTGGGTGCCCGTATCGATTACGTAGAGAACGAAGGATTCCCTCCACTCCGCATCACAGGAAGTAAACTCACAGGAAACGAAATCACCCTTCCCGGAAGCGTCAGTTCGCAATATATTTCGGCCCTGCTGATGATAGGCCCTGTACTGGAAAACGGCCTGACCATCCATCTGACGGGAGACATCATTTCCCGCTCCTATATCGACCTTACCCTGCAACTGATGCACGAGTTCGGTGCCGAAGCCGGATGGAAAGCCGAAAATACCCTGACGGTATCGGCCCGACCGTATCGGCCAATACCGTATTACGTAGAAAACGACTGGAGCGCCGCCTCCTACTGGTACGAGATAGCCGCCCTGGCAGAAGAAGCCGAAATCGAATTACCCGGTCTGTTCCGTCAAAGCTATCAGGGCGATTCCAAGGTAGCCGAACTCTTCGGGCAACTGGGAGTGAAAACAATATACGAGGACCGTAAAGTCATTCTCCGCAAGAACGGAACACCGGTAACACGGATGGACTACAATTTCATCAACCAGCCCGACCTGGCACAAACTTTCGTGGTAACCTGTGCCATGCTGGATATTCCTTTCCGGTTTACGGGTCTCCAAAGCCTGAAGATAAAGGAGACAGACCGTATCGCCGCCCTCATTGCCGAAATGAAGAAACTGGGTTACATCATTCGCGAAGCTGAAGATTCCATCCTTTACTGGGAAGGCGAACGTTGTGAGGCTGATATAGCCCCTGCCATCGACACTTACGAGGACCACCGTATGGCTATGGCTTTTGCTCCCGCTATCCTCCGGCTGAAAAAGCTGGCCATCAACCATCCGGAAGTAGTGTCTAAATCCTATCCCCACTATTGGGACAACTTATTAACCGCCGGTTTCGGCATTACAGAAGCATAAAGACCATGATTATCCTGATATTGATTCTCATCGGAGTAGCCGTTTTCGGACTAGCTGCCGGTTATTTCTACAACCGGAACATACAGAAGAAAATAGACAAGGGCGAACTGAAGGAAGAACCCGAAGTAGTGACGGTGGACAGCGAATGTTGCGGACAACACCAGATTTGTGAAAAGGAAAGCCTGCTGGCCGCCGTAAGCAAACAGATAGAGTATTATGACGATGAAGAACTGGACCGCTTCAAGGGCCGTACCGCCGAAGACTACTCTCCGGAAGAAGCCGACGAATTCCGCGAAGTAATGTACACCATGAAAGAAGAGGAAGTAGCCGGATGGTGCCGTAGCCTCCAACTCCGGGGCATCGAACTGCCAGACGAAATCAAAGACGAAGTGTTTCTGATAGTCGGCGAACGCCGCTTCCATTAATCCTATCCTGTCATATGAACAATCTGCTCGAACTACTGAACTATACCTTTTTCCAACATGCCTTGCTCGGCAGCCTGTTTGCCAGCATTGCGTGTGGCATTATCGGCACCTACATCGTTACGCGCCGGCTGGTCTTCATCAGCGGAGGAATTACTCATGCTTCCTTCGGAGGAATCGGTATCGGTCTTTATACCGGAATCTCGCCACTTCTGAGCGCAGCGGTCTTTTCCGTCCTTTCAGCTTTCGGAGTAGAATGGCTCAGCAAGAACAGTGACATGCGCGAAGATTCGGCCATCGCCGTGTTCTGGACTTTCGGTATGGCCATCGGTATCATCTTCAGTTTCCTGGCTCCCGGATTCACCCCCGACCTCTCTTCTTACCTGTTCGGGAATATCCTGACCATCACCCGCACAGACATCTTGCTTCTGGCTGTGCTGAGTATAATATTAGCAATATTCTTCACATTGTTCCTGCGTCCCATCATAGCCATCGCTTTCGATCGTGAGTTCGCTTGTTCTCAACGGATGCCGGTTACCTTCTTCGAATATATACTGATGATGCTCATTGCACTCACCATCGTATCCTGCCTGCGCATGGTAGGTATCGTACTGGCCATCTCTCTGCTTACCCTGCCACAGATGACCGCCAATCTGTTTACTTATAGCTTCAAGAAAATCATCTGGTTGTCTATCGGTATCGGATATCTGAGTTGCCTGGGCGGGCTGTTTCTGTCCTACAAGCTCCAGATACCTTCAGGAGCCGCCATCATCTTCATCTCCATCCTCTTCTATGCATTATCAAAAATCATCCGTTTGACAATCAACAGGCAGAAGTGATATTCCAGACAACAGAAAACGGCGTTCTTCCGGTACCCGGAAAGTGACATCAGTTTTTCAGAACGATGGCTTTGATTCTCCTTTTTTTTAGCTATTTTTGTCCCAACTAAAAATACGAAAGATTATGGAAATAAAAATTACTTCACTCGACCATATTCATGAAGCTGCCCGGGAATTCATTGCAGCTATGGGCGACAATACCGTCTTTGCCTTCTATGGAAAGATGGGAGCCGGTAAAACCACATTCATCAAGGCTGTCTGCGAAGAACTGGGTGTAACCGATGTCATCAACTCGCCTACCTTCGCTATCGTTAACGAATACCGTTCGGAAGATGCCGGCGAACTGATTTATCATTTCGACTTCTACCGCATCAAGAAATTGGAAGAAGTGTACGACATGGGCTACGAAGACTATTTCTATAGCGGTGCGCTCTGTTTCATCGAATGGCCGGAACTGATAGAAGAATTACTTCCGGGAGACGCAGTCAACGTTACCATCGAGGAACAGGAAGACGGTAGCCGTACCATCCGATTCGACGCCCCTGAAGACTAACTTCACCCGATATGATTACACATTACATCATACAGGCCATCTTCGTACTGGTAGGACTCCTTACCCTGCTGGCATCACTTTTCAACTGGGACTGGTTCTTTACAGCCCGTAATACCCAATTTATCGTTGCAAACACAGGACGGAAACGGGCCCGCCTTTTTTACGCGGCACTGGGATGCCTGATGATTGCCACGGGCGTATATTTTTTCTTGTCTCTGCAGGGGATGGTGAAGTAAATACAATTGTCCATCTGACATCAACCAACCGTTATTATCGGACCACAACTTCCATTGATAACGGTTGGTTCTGTTTTATTTCACATAAAAAAGCATCTCCGGGGAAATGTTTCCATGACCTTCCGAAGATGCCCGACTATGACCTTATCTGCAAGTCCTAATTATTCCGTTCTTTTTACCTTATTCAGCTTTCTGCTGGTTCATATCGAATTTAAATGTAGTGGCCGAGAATCCAGGGAAAGAAATCTGGCTATCTCCTTCACCCAAAAGTACTTCTGTTGCCGACAAATCAAACTTCATGTTTCCGCTTTCTACCGCATATCCGGCACCGTCAACGGCTTCTACCTTCACTTCTACCACCATTGTCTGAGCGTCTCCTGTAGCTGACGGCATACTCAGAGACAATTTCAATGGTTCAGGTTCCATAACAAATGAAATGCTATCTTTGGCTTCTGACAATGTCGGTTCATATCCGATTTTATAATTCACATCGCCCACAGCCTCTACAATCTGATCGGCCAAAGTCTCATCCTGTACGATGGACAATACAATGTCCTTGATAGGGAATTTCTCCAGATATACCGTATCGTTATCAACCTTTGCTGAAACATCTACTCCCTCCGGTGTATCTTCTCCTTCATCTGCCGTAGGCGATGCAGCCAGCGTCAACATCTTGCCGGTATAATCTCCGTACATAGCTTCTGTTGTCACTTCATCCGGAACGACGGGTGTATTTTCATCGTCATCGCTACAAGCTGTAAAGGCAAACGCACATCCGAACATCAACATAGGAAAAATCCATTTCACAGGTTTAAAAACTCTCTTCATTTTTCTTTTGATTTTAATTAGGGTTAATACTTTTTCTTTGTACTATCTTTTCAGATTAGTGTTCGCTTGTAAAAAGAGAAAATACCCGAAATGCTGCATGCCATATTTGTTAATAATTATTTCATCACTGATTTACAATCAGATAAAAGTAAAAAAACTTATTTCAGTAAAATCAAAGGTCAGCAAAATGGAAAGTTATCCATCATAATAATCTGAATATACCGGGAACTCCATTTTATTTCTACAAAAAATACTTTCCATGTAACTTTAAAAGGCCTTTCACGACTAATAGAATAGAAACATAAACAGAAAAGATGAATCAAGAAAAAGAATTTACAGACCTCCTGATGCAACACCAACACATCATCTATAAGATTTGCCTGATGTATGCGAATGAAAAAGAAGACATAGCCGACCTCTATCAAGAAACGGTCTATAACCTGTGGAAAAGTTACACACGTTTCGAGAACCGAAGCAGCTTCAGTACATGGGTCTACCGGATTACCCTGAATACCTGTATCACGGATATACGTCAGAGAAAACGGAAGGGAACTACTTGTCCACTTGACCTGACTACCCTCTCTCTTTGGGATGAAAGAGATCCTAAACAAGAGATGCTGAAGGAAATGTATCGCATGATACGTGGACTCAACAAACTGGAACGCATGTATATCATGCTATGGCTGGACGGAAAAACTTATGAAGAAATAGCAGAAATCATCGGCACAAACCGAAACCAGGTAGCCACCACCCTTTACCGGATAAAAGAGAAATTGAAAAACAAAGCAAACCTTTAATACATCGAATCATGAATCTGGAAGAATTACAGACACTATGGAAAGAACTGGATGAGAAAATCCAACATCAAGAGTTGCTTCATCAAGAAGAAATCAAGCGTATACTGACTACCCGCAAAGAATCTACTTTGGAAAAGTTGATACGCATAGAACGTACAGGACTGATATTCCTCATCGCATGCGCCGTATTCTTTTCCATCGCCTGGACACAGAATCCCTATTTCGGTATGCTGAACGGCATTTTAGTTTCCTTGTTCCTACTGACTGGTATCGCATTCCAGTTCCGGTTCTGCCGGATGCTCCGGAACATAGAGCAGGAAAAGAATCTGGAACGACAACTGATTGAAATCGTCCGATACAAACGGAATACCAACCTCTCTTATCTGATAGGATATGCAGGTGTTTTTGCCTTCATTATCCTGTTCATGGTACAATTCGGTAGTTTAAAGAACCTGATGATACTAACAGGTGTCACTGGAATCGCCTTAACCGTAGACTTCTACCTTTACCATTACATCAGAGACAAAGTAAAAAGTTTTATCCAAGCCAGCAAAGAATTATCACAATTCAACTCATAAATCTGGCTTATCTCCACCTCACGACAAAACATCCTTACGTTTTACTTCAAACGTCTGCATGTTTTAGTTAAAAGGTACGGTTATTTTACATAAAACGTCCGCATGTTTTCATGAAGACATACGGACATTTTTCTTTATTCAACCAGAATTTCCACTTTTAAATTTTAACGATGAACGTTTAACCGCTTCTAAATTTTCCCTACCTTTGCGCCAAGAAAAAACGATAACGAATATGAAACAATACCTAGACCTGTTGCAACGCATCCGCACCGAAGGCGTAAAGAAAGAAGACCGCACGGGAACGGGCACCATCAGTGTATTCGGTCATCAGATGCGTTTTAATCTGGAGGACGGATTTCCACTGGTCACAACCAAGAAACTGCACCTGAAGTCCATCATCCACGAATTACTCTGGTTCCTCCAGGGAGATACCAACGTAAAGTACCTGCAAGAAAACGGAGTACGTATCTGGAACGAATGGGCAGACGAGAACGGCGACCTGGGACATATTTACGGATATCAATGGCGCTCTTGGCCCGACTATGAAGGGGGATTCATCGACCAGATTTCGGAGGCCGTGGAAACCATCCGCAAGAATCCGGATTCACGCCGCATCATCGTCAACGCTTGGAACGTAGCCGACCTGAAGAACATGAACCTGCCACCTTGCCACATGTTTTTCCAATTCTACGTAGCCAACGGAAGACTGAGCCTGCAAATGTATCAACGTAGTGCGGATACTTTCCTAGGAGTACCATTCAACATCGCCTCGTATGCCCTGCTACTACAGATGATGGCCCAAGTGACAGGACTGAAAGCAGGCGACTTCATCCATACACTGGGTGACGCCCACATCTACCTGAACCATCTGGAGCAGGTAGACCTGCAACTGACACGCACACCGCGTCCGCTTCCGGTAATGAAACTCAATCCGGACGTAAAGGATATCTTCGGATTCCGCTACGAGGACTTCCAATTAGAAGGCTATGACCCATGGCCACATATTGCCGGAAAAGTGTCTGTATAAATGAAAATGAACAATTAATAATTAAAAACGATATACTAGAAGACTTGAGGCCTACATCAATTGGTTCCTAATCAACTAGTACCTAGTCAACTAATCAATTTAAAACAACTAAGCCATATGATTCTATCCATCATCGTGGCCGTTAATCGGAAACTGGCCATCGGATTCGAGAACCGGCTGATTTATCGGGTACCGAACGACCTGAAACGCTTCAAGGCCTTGACTACCGGACATACCATCATCATGGGCCGAAAGACTTTCGACTCGCTTCCGAAAGGTGCGCTACCCAATCGCCGGAACATCGTGCTGAGCCGGCAGGAACTGAACTTGCCAGGAGCTGAATGCTTCCACTCGCTGAAAGAAGCTTTAGAAACCTGCCGGACAGAAGAAGAAGTGTTCATCATTGGCGGAGCGAGCCTTTACCGCGAAACACTTCCGCTGGCTGACCGCCTCTATCTGACTGAAATTGAAGATGCCGACCAACCGGCTGATACTTTCTTTCCAACCATCGACCTCAACGTATGGAACGAAAAAAGCAGAGAATGCCACCCGACAGACGAAAAGCATCTCTACCCTTATTGCTTCATTGATTATGAACGAAAAAAGGGATATGTTCCGGCTTCAGAAAACAAATAATATTCGGACCCCTTTCCAGCAAAAGTGCCCTATCATCCCCCGAAACGGAACATGATAGGGCACTTTTACTTTCCGGCATCAACCTAATACCCATACACAAGATCAATCTTCCTCATCCGCCAAATCCAGAATCGGCATCTGACGCTTAATGGCTTCACGGAAAGAAATGATGGTTTCCGAACGGGAAAGTCCCAACGGCTGAAGCTTGTCGTGGATAATGTCCAGCAAATGATGGTTGTTCTTAGCGTAAATCTTGATAAACATATCGTACTGTCCTGTCGTAAAGTGACATTCCACCACTTCCGGAATCTGTCTCAATCCTTCGGTCACCGAATCAAACTGTTCAGGGTCTTTCAGGTAAAGTCCGATATAGGCACACGTTTCATACCCTATCTTTTCCGGGTCAATAACAAATTCCGACCCCTTCAGAATACCGAGGTTCGTCAGTTTCTGAATCCGCTGGTGGATAGCGGCACCGGACACATTGCAGGCACGGGCAACTTCCAGAAACGGAATACGTGCATTGTCGGCTATCAATCGTAAAATTTGTTCGTCTAAGCTATCTAACTGATGATGTCCCATTTTTTATACAATTAAAACACGACAAATATACATCTTTTTTCCACATAAAACCCGCTATCTATAACTTTTATGCAGGCTATAAGTGTGAAATTAATAGTAAATCGTATCTTTGTCGGATATTACCCGATTCATTAACATTTATAACTATGAAAAAATTCTTGCTTTGCTGGGCTTTGGGTGGATGTATCGCTCTCCCGATAAATGCCCAGAATTTTGACGACTACTTTACCGACAAGACCTTACGGCTCGCCT
>URWP01000006.1 GCA_900551645.1 uncultured Bacteroides sp. | reverse complement strand
TGCGATGGGCAAAAACCGGGCAAATCTGAAAGCCAAGAAAGCTGCCTATGAACAAGCCGTATACAATTACGAAAAAGCAGTACTGAACGCTTTCATGGATGCCCGGAATGCCATCGTTTCTTTCAATAAAACGAAGGAAATCTATGATACCCGTCTGCGTCTGGAACAGGCATCCAAGAGCGCATTGGATCTGGCTCAACTCCAGTACATCAACGGTGTCATCGGATACATGGATTTACTGGATGCACAGCGTGGATATCTGGATGCACAAATCAGCCTAAGCAATGCAGTACGAGACAAACAAATTTCTATGGTCAACCTGTATAAAGCCTTGGGTGGAGGCTGGAAAGAATAAATTCTTCGTTCGTTTCATAATTGGGTGTCTATGCCCACCCACAAAAATCCCCTGATTCTTCTCCATTCCTACAGACGGAGAGAATCAGGGGATTCTCTTTTACAATAAAATAAAAACTATTCAGACACTATCCTTGCAAATCCTCGCACTCTTTAAGCCAAAGAGCCGAACATGCATCACTAGGCATACGCCAATCACCCCGAGGACTTAAAGAAACAGAACCCACTTTCGGCCCATCCGGTAAGCAGGAACGTTTGAACTGCTGATTAAAGAACCGGCGACAGAAATTGGTCAGCCACTTCTTGATGGTAGTACTGTCATAAACGCCTTTAAAAGCTATTTCAGCCAAAAAGAAAATCTTTGACGGACGAGATCCGAAACGCAGGAAGTGATACAGGAAAAAATCATGCAGTTCATAAGGACCGACCAAATCCTCGGTCTTCTGTTTGATGTTTCCATTCTCATCTGCCGGAATCAACTCAGGACTGATAGGAGTATCGATAATGTCTAACAAAGTATTCCGCGACAGTGCATCTACTCCTGTCTGTGCCACCCAATTGACCAGATAACGAACCAGTGTTTTCGGAATACTGGCATTTACACCATACATAGACATGTGGTCACCATTATAAGTGGCCCAGCCCAAAGCCAGTTCCGAAAGGTCTCCCGTACCGATAACCAGCCCTCCAATCTTATTGGCATAATCCATCAGAATCTGAGTACGTTCACGGGCCTGACCGTTTTCATAGGTCACATCGTGTTTGGACATGTCATGATCAATATCCTGGAAATGCTGGATACAGGCATCCTTGATACTGATAGTTTCTGTAGTGACCTGTAATGACCCCATCAACGACAACGCATTGTTATAAGTACGGTCGGTGGTACCGAATCCAGGCATAGTAATACCTATTATACCTTTTCTCGGAAGGCCTAATTTATCGAAAGTCTTCACACACACCAGCAAAGCGAGTGTAGAATCCAATCCTCCAGAGATTCCTAAAACAACTGTCTTACAACCCGTATGTACCAGACGTTTTGCCAATCCAGCTACCTGAATAGAGAAGATTTCTTCGCATCGTTCATCCAGAACTCTGCCACCTGAAGGAACAAACGGATGTGCTTCAACCGGACGGGTCAGTGTCAAATCACGTCCGGTAACCAGTTCCGTCGCTATCCGATGCACCGGAAGTTCCTTGTAGTTACGCATACTTCCCGCAAACGTAGTATTCACCTGACGCTCAGCCCGCAGACGTTCCACATCAATTTCCGTAGCCACCAGTTGTTCTTCGAAAGAAAAACGTTCGGAAGCAGCCAGCAATGTTCCGTTTTCGTAAATCAATGCATTTCCGGCAAAGACAACATCAGTAGTAGATTCCCCGAATCCGCAGGAAGCAAACACATATCCTGCCAGGCAACGGGCAGACTGCTGTGCCAGCAACGAACGCAAATATTGATGCTTGCTGATATTTTCCGTATCAGCCGATAGATTGAAAATAATCTCAGCTCCTTTTAGTGCCAACTCAGAGCTGGGAGGAATTGTCGCCCATACATCTTCACAGATTTCTATCCCGAAACATGTATCAGGTGTATCAAAAAGCAGGTTCCTTCCACACGGTACCAACTGTCCGCAGAGACGTACTGTCATATTCTCCGGAAAAGCGGTAGAAGGAGCAAACCAACGCTTCTCATAAAATTCCTTATAATTAGGTAGATAAGTTTTCGGTACAATACCCAGAATCTTACCCTTCTGAAAGACTACGGCACAATTAAGCAAGGTAGCATTTATCATGACCGGCATACCAACAATAGAAATGATGTCTAACTGACGGGTATTGTTCATAACCTGCATCAAGGCAAACTCAGCCTGTTCCAGCAACAATTGCTGACCGAACAAGTCAGCACAAGAGTATCCTGTCAGATTCAGTTCCGGAAAAACCAGAATCTGTACACCTTTTCCATCTGCCACAGCAATCAGATTCTCAGTTTGCTGGGCATTAAACTTACAATCGGCAACTTTCACAGAGGGAACAGCAGCTGCCACTTTTACAAAACCAAATTTCATACTACAATGTTATATAATAATAGGTATTGACCTTGCAAAAATAAGCAATCTTCATCTAAAAGCAAAAAAATACAAAATGGAACGAAGATATTTGTTTATTCAAAAAATGTTTGTACCTTTGCCTTTGAAATAAAATTGAAACAATTACAGAATTGAAAGAGAGTATGAACGTTTACGAATACCTGTTAAGTTACGGCATCAAGCCGTCTGTCCAACGGATAGCCATTATGGATTACCTGTTGAAGCATAGAACCCATCCATGCATCGACGAAATCTACATGGCTCTCTGCTCCGAAATTCCTACCCTCTCAAAAACCACTGTATACAACACACTAAAGCTGTTTGTGGAACATGGGGCTGCAAAAATGTTGACAATTGACGAACGGAATGCCTGTTTCGATGCCGACACTACCCTACATGCCCATTTCCAATGCAAGGTTTGCGGTAAGATATACGATATTCAGTTGGAAGAGATAACCAGTGCCATCAAAATGCTGGAAAAAGAAGGATATGCAGTTGAGGAAGCCCACCGCTATTACAAAGGTATCTGCCCACATTGCGCCGAAACCGGTAGCTCCGGAAACTAATTAATAGACAGCTATCAAGCTAAAAAAATAATTGATTAACTAATAACTAAAAACTTTTTAAACGTTATGAAAAAATTTATCTGTACAGTTTGTGGTTACATTTATGAAGGTGAAACAGCTCCTGAAAAGTGTCCGTTGTGTAAAGCTCCTGCTTCTAAATTCAAAGAAATGGAAGAAACAGCAGAAGGTGGCTTGCAGTTCGTTGACGAACACGTTATCGGTGTAGCTAAAGGCTGTGATGATGAAATGATTAAGGACCTGAACAATCACTTCATGGGTGAATGTACTGAAGTTGGTATGTACTTGGCTATGAGCCGTCAGGCAGACCGCGAAGGTTATCCAGAAGTAGCAGAAGCTTTCAAACGTTATGCTTGGGAAGAAGCAGAACATGCTGCTAAATTCGCAGAACTGCTGGGTGACTGCGTATGGGATACTAAGACTAACCTGGAAAAACGTATGAACGCTGAATGTGGTGCTTGCGAAGACAAGAAACGTATCGCTACACGCGCTAAAGCTTTGAACCTGGATGCTATTCACGATACAGTTCATGAAATGGCTAAAGACGAAGCTCGTCACGGTAAAGGTTTTGAAGGTCTGTACAACAGATATTTCAAGAAATAATCCAATTTCCATCATACTGTAGGAGGGATGCCCCATAGGGACATCCCTCTTTTTTCATCACTATAAAAATGTCCGTTCGTTTAATACCAAACGTACGGACATTTTCTTTCAAACAAACGGGTATTCTAAACCAAACGTCCAAACGTTTTACATCCTGTACCAGAACCGACAGGATAGATAAAAAAAGAACCAGACAACCAAGGAGATGCCCCGCAAAGAAAATAACCGTTACCACACCAAGGAGAGCCATTGGGGGCTAATAAGCAAATATGGAAATGAGATTGAAAAGTATGTGATAACAGGATATGCAGAAAGCCGCGCGTCCGGAAGCCATACCACCTGAACAGGCTTCCTGGCTCCAAGCAGGTAAACAAGGCAAGAGACAATACGCAAAAAGAGGGTGTGTCAAAACTAAAATGACTACTCCCCAAAGTTACAGATTGTAACTATAATATTTAAAAGGGTCGTATCAAACTCTGTATAGAGTAATGATACGGCCCTTTCTTTAGTCTTTTAGGATGCTCAAATTTCAAATTATAAGTTCACATTTTCAAAAAATGAGTTTTGACACACCCTCTCCTTTATTCAAATTCCAATATTCCCTGATATTTAATTTGCTGTAGAATCACCTGCAGCAGGAGCTGTTGCAGCAGCATCTGTATTTGCAGCATCAGTCTTAGGTGCAGCAAAACCAGCCGGGGCATTCAACGGATTAGTCTTCTGTTCCTGAACAGCCTGTTCCATGATAACAGATGATTCAGTTGCCGCAGTCGGAATCACATAAGAAGTGGCCACACTGACAACCACCATAAAAATAGCCAGTCCCCAAGTCAGTTTTTCAATGAAGTCTGTTGTTTTACGTACTCCCATAATCTGATTGGAAGAAGCAAAGCTGGAAGAAAGGCCACCGCCCTTAGAGTTCTGCACCAATACTACGAAACACATCAATATTGCTGCAAGCACAATTAATACAACAAATAATAAATACATTTTCTTTTATTTTGATTTAGCGTTAATAATCAGTTTCTCCAAAAACCTAATTTGGTCTGCAAAGTAAATATTTTTTTTTGGATATTTCAAATTTAATTTTTTAATAATTTCCAATGCTTTGTCATATCTCTGCTGTTTGATATAGATTTTGGCCAAAGTTTCCGTGAAATAACTTTCATCTTCATCCTCAGCAGCTGTTTCCGACGGTTCTGTCTCTTCCACTTCATCATCCCGTACATCCACTCCGGAAGAAATATCTTCCGCCTCAACAGGTTGGATATCCGGAAGCATCTCTGAGTCTTCATCGGATGTCTGTGGAATTTCCTGATGCACGGCAGATACACCACCAGCAGAATCACGAGCAATAAAACTGTCTATCAAATCCTGTCCCCGCAACTGGGGAGCCTCAACGCCATCGGCTGGCGCATCTCCCGATTTCATCAATACAGCTGCATAATCCAGATTAACCTCCATCGAAATCGGAATCTCTTTCGGAGTCTGCAACGGTTCAGTAGTTTCCGAAAGGAAACGATCTATCAAATCCAAGGTACGGTCGGAAACATCTGCTTTTGCCCGCTCTTCCTCATGCTTTTGGATAACAAACCGGTCTCCTTCAATGTAATAGAACAACACGCCCAAATCGGCCACGTAAAGAGCGCCCCGTCGCAACTCTTCACGAAAAGCCTCATCCTTCAGTAAATACAGGTTTTTCAGATACAAGACCCAGGCTGTCTGAAAATACGGATACCGTTCCAATAAGGCACGCAGTTCCTGCAGACTTTCCTCTCCCAATGATTCGGGATGCTGAATCCATTCGCTTATCTGTTGCTGTATCATAATCCTCTTACCAGTTTGCTACTGTCGCATTAAAAATCTGATCGACGATTTCATCAATCATCTGATTCACCAAATCCTCCTGTACCGATGATAACTGCTGAGTAGCATTATATTCACGACTGGCAGAGAACTGCTGTTCAAAATCTTCCGCATGATTGGAGTTATTGACGAACCGTACGTTTACAGTCATCTTCAATTCAGCCATCGTAGAATAACCGTCGGAACCAACGCCTTTATTGTATGCGTCATAATTCGTAATCTCGCCAGACAATTGTAAGTCTCCGTCACGTTTTACCTGCTGCAGACGAGTCTGCTGCATGAAAATATCCTGCAAAGCCGTATTGAACATAGATTCCATAGGTCCCCAGACGAATGCCTGTGAACGGTTCGGGAAGTTTTCGAAAGAAATTGTCTTCACCTTGTCATAATTGATGGAAGAGCCATTGAACTTATACGAGATGGAGCAGGCGGTCAGTATGCACAAAGAAACCGACAGCACTGCAAATGTTAAACCTAAATATTTTTTAATCAAGCCCATATTCTTTTATTTTCCGATAAAGGGTACGTTCTGAAATCTTTAAATCGTTTGCTGCGTTCTTACGTTTACCATGGTGACGTTCCAAAGCCTTACGGATCATCTCTTTCTCTACATCATCCAACGAGAGATTCTCTTCGATATATTCTTCCGTATCCTGGACTTCGGACACATCTCCTGATGAAATCTTCACCGGATTTACATTGGCCACCGGCGTCACATTGCTGACCGTATGCATAACCACGGGTTGCGTATCACTCACCAGACTGACTGAAGTATTCGGAATATAATGCATGTCTGCCTCCGAAGGTCTACCCCCCACAGGAACGGAAGTGCCACGCTCAGCCATGATGTCATGCACCAGTTTCTTCAATTCAGTTACATCACGACGCATATCGAACAACACCTGATACAATATCTCGCGCTCACTTTCAAATCCTTTTCCGTTCCCCTGAGGTTTTACTCCGAACAATGCCGGAAGACGTGACTCTGATTGTGCCGGAAGATAATTCCGAAGAATATCCGGAGTAATGTCACGGTTTGTTTCAATGATAGAAATCTGTTCCGTAATGTTCTTCAGCTGACGGATATTACCTGGCCAACTATAGGCGGTTAGTACCTGCTTGGCGTCCTCAGTCAGTTGTATAGCCGGCATACGGTATTTCTCGGCAAAATCAGATGCAAATTTCCGAAACAACAATGCAATGTCATTGGGACGTTCCCGTAAAGGCGGGACTTTGATAGGGACGGTATTCAACCGATAATACAAGTCTTCCCGAAAACGTCCGTCTGCAATGGCTTCTGTAAAGTCTACATTGGTAGCCGCAACAATACGTACATCGGTCTTTTGAACTTTCGAAGAACCAACCTTGATATATTCACCTGTTTCCAGCACACGCAACAGACGAGCTTGGGTAGATAAAGGCAGCTCACCTACTTCATCCAGGAAAATCGTTCCGCCATTGGCCTCGGCAAAATAGCCGTTACGGGCGCTGGTAGCTCCTGTAAACGCTCCTTTCTCATGACCGAACAACTCTGAATCGATGGTCCCTTCCGGAATAGCGCCGCAGTTTACGGCAATGTAAGGTCCGTGTTTCCGCCGGCTGAACTGATGAATAATCTGTGGAAAGCTCTCCTTACCGACACCACTTTCACCTGTCACCAATACCGAAAGGTCAGTAGGAGCCACCTGCATAGCTATATCAATGGCACGGTTCAATCCGTCAGTATTACCAATGATACCGAACCGCAACTTGACATTCTGTATTTCTGATTTTACCATAATCTACATTTCTGTTATACCATGACAAAAGTACAAAAACTTTAGTAGGAACAAGTAAATTTGGCAGAAAAAGTCTGTTAGAATACTGTACGAATCATGAAGCGAATCCCCCATTTGTTGGCAGTAGGAAGTTCGTTGTAATTCAACCGGCGTACGTACTCTACATGCAACAGCTTGAATATATTGTGTATACCCGCACTGATTTCAATATAAGGTTTCTTCGGGTCCATGACGTAACTGGATGTATGGTAAACTCCGGCAGCATCATAATGTCCGGGGAACAACATCAGATCCGGATCATTCGCGTTCTGAGCCAGGAACGGATTATTCTTGTCCGTCAGCTGCCCCCACAGGCACTTCACTCCAATAAATTCCCTCCATTTCAGCTTCTTCAATAAAGGAATACGGTTAAACAGTTTTCCCTGCATATTCCACGACACATCCAATGATGCATACCGGTCATTCAGGAACTCCATGTTATTGATAAGGCTGAATGTCTCCTCCTGAATAATATAAGACAGATTCGCTGCTGGCATGATAAGCAAAGGGAACGGCACCTTATTCCATTGGATTCCACCTTTCAAATGGGCATCGATATTTCCCCACGAACTCATCCAGAAGCGTTTGTACAGCCCCACCTCTGTCATGTTATAAGTATAGTCAGACCCCAAAACACCTTTCAGTCCCAATGTATGCTGAAGGGTAAATACCGGGGCATCCAAGTTGACGGGTAACCGACGCTGTTTGGTATTGACAAAAGTTTCACCGGGAGCATAGCGGAGAGCAACCGTAGCTTCGGCTACCGAAAAGTCGTGTACATTATAAGGTGAAGCTACCCATTCAGTACCGGAAAGACTTCCCTGCTGTATATCCTGCTGAAGCTGAGCTTCTCCCTCCAAGGTACGATAAAACAGCTTACCACAAGGCTCATAATTGGAATGTTTTATCATAAACGTCGTTTTCAGACCGTTAACCTGTTCCAACTCATACTTGATACTTGCTGTCCGCTCATAATTATACTGGTCTACCGTACAAACCTTGAACGAAGTAAATACATTGTCCTTATCCGTACCCATGAATTTATCACTAGGTAACATATTATCGTATGAATAAGAAAACGTCAATGAATTAATGGGATATTCCCGTGGAAGATATTCCTTCTTAACAAATGAATATTCCACCTCTCCTTTGTATTTCGACTTTTCGTCCTTGAAACCGTATGCATAATAGCCACGCAGGAACAGATGAGGATTCAGATTGGCTGTAGTCTGAGCCGATGCACGCAAGCGTAATCCATCTATATAGTTACTGGATATCATGGTATTGATAGGCCCTATATCGACCTTGCTGGGATGGTCTTTCGTACCTGTCTCTACAAAGTTTTCGATAAATGCCTTCGCAACAAAAATAATGTACTTGAATCCCTTTATTTTCGACAAATTATCTACGAACTGATCCATCTCACTTTCCGATTTGGTCAGTTGTGTAGGACGGTATTCCTCCCAGAACTTATCGTCACGCATCATGGCATTGATATCCTTTATTTCGTCCCCTTTCCGCTTAAAGATACGTTCCGGAACCTCATCAAATCCAAAATCGGAGTACCGTGTAGTACGCCTTACCTGAAAAGACCCTAATAATTTCTTCAGGTAAGAGAGTTCGCATAACATATCATCCTCCGACAATACCCATTCACCTGTAGGAAGTTCCGTAAACACTTGGTTGATAACCATGTGGTCCACAAAATTGATATCACTCTTTTTCGGCAGATTCATCACACATTTCTTTACTCGATATGTAGAATCGGCCAAGATGTACAGATGACCGGTAAAGCCGAAATCCTGTGAGTTGTTCGGTACAAATGTCAAATGAAAGCATTTGTCACGTTCCACCATCAGAGTATCCATGATATAGTACCGATAAAATCCGATACCGGCATTCGATACCGGACTGTCAAAAGGATACTGTAAAAAGCGGAAACGGTCCTGATAGATATTGATATCCTGAAATACATCTTTCAACACCGTAGAAAGCATATCTCCCGTATTGAAAAGTTCATTCACTCCTGATGAATTCAACCCCTTGATAATGGTCTTTTCACTATGCGGATCTTTACGATAGATTTTTTCCGACACTGTTTCATCTACTGAAATAGGCAGGATATTTTTCCCTGTTACATCACAGACTTCTACCTGATCGCGGAAAAACGGATATTTCTTAAAAAGAGGTGATTCCTTCAAAGAATCCTGTGTAATATTATTCAGTGAAAAAGTTATTTTCTGATATTTGTCATAATGATAAAAGTCGTTCTCTGCCAGGTTGTTCGCCTTTTTGGCATTCACAACTTTTTTCATCATCTCAACCGCCGGATTATTCTTACGAGAGTATTTTTCCTTCTTAGGCTTGATGACGACTTCGTCCAAGACCAAATCCGGTTTCATCTCTACATCCAAACGGGTTGTTTTGGACGATACGGTAATAACCTGAGTACGGTAACCCACCATCGAAAATGTTAGCTTTGTCCATCCCGGATGTGACGAAATGGAATATTTACCATCTATATCAGTAATAGTACCAACACCCTTTCCTTCGTAATAAACATTCAAATAAGGAAGCGGGTCTCCAGAATCAGCATCAACAACAACACCTTGAATCTGAGCAGAAAGTCTGGTATATCCCAGAAACAATACAAGAATCAGCAGTAATTTCTTTATCATATAACGATTAATAGCCTAGTCAATTTACTTTGAGGGAATAAAATTACATAGAGTAAAGGGTTTTCACAAATCAAAGCCCCCGAAATACGATATTCTTACCTTTTTTTATGAATAATGGTATAAAAAAATCTATTCTTTTCATAAAAAAGGGAGTAGAACACTTCTACTCCCCCACTGTAATATCACAAAGAACAATTCTCAATCAATTGTTTCATCTGCCTCATAACCACCCATCTCACGAATGGCATTCTTTAGCATTACGTACTGCTGGAACAAATGATTGACAGGAACTTCACCCTGAGTATAATCGTGCATCGGGCTCTTCAAGAAGAAGCTCAGGAACCGCTGGATACCGTAACGTCCGGCACGGGCAGCCAAATCACTCAGAAGTACCAAATCCAAGCACAAAGGAGCAGCCAGGATAGAGTCACGGCACAGGAAGTTAATCTTAATCTGCATCGGATAACCCATCCATCCGAAAATATCAATATTATCCCATCCTTCTTTGTTGTCATTACGAGGAGGATAATAGTTGATACGTACTTTATGATAGTAGTCCGTATACAAATCCGGCTGTTTCTCCGGTTCCAGAATAGATTCCAGCGTAGAAAGCTTACTTACCTCTTTCGTATGGAAATTAGCCGGCTCATCCAATACCAAACCGTCACGGTTACCCAGAATATTGGTAGAGAACCAACCGGATAATCCCAAACAACGAGTTCCGATAATCGGAGCGAAACCGGATTTAACCAACGTCTGACCGGTCTTGAAATCTTTACCTGCAATCGGCATTTTGTTTTTTTCTGCCATTTCCCACATTGCAGGAATATCGACAGTCGTATTCGGAGCACCCATAATAAAAGGAGCCCCTTCTGCCAAAGCTGCATAAGCATAACACATAGACGGAGCTACATGCTCACGGTCATCGGCCTTCATTGCCTTTTCCAAAGCAGCTAATGTTCCATGAACTTCTTCACAAACCGGAACATATATTTCCGTAGACGCAGCCCACAATACAACAATGCGTTCACAATTATTTTCAGCCTTGAAACGGCGAATATCCTCACGCAACTGTTCTACCATGTCCCAACGTGTAGCGGCATCCTTTACATTGGAGCCATCCAGACGTTTGGCAAAATTACGGTCGAAAGCAGCCTTCATCGGTATAATCCGTACCAATTCATCCTTTACCGGTTCAATATCTTTTTCCTTCAGGACCTCACAATGAATAGCAGACTGATAGGCATTCTCCGGGAATACATCCCATGCACCGAATACAATATCATTCAAATCGGCAATCGGCACTATTTCTTTATAAGGCAGATATTTCTGGTTTTCCCCCTTACCTACTCTAATCTTATCATACTGGGTCATTGAGCCGCCCGGTTTTGACAAACCTTTTCTAACCATTAAAACTCCCGTAATAAATGTAGTGGCTACAGCTCCCAAACCTACACACATTACCCCAAGTTTACCACTTGCAGGTTTTACATTCTTTTTTTCCATTTTTCAAATCTTTTCCTAGTATCTAGTTAAATATTCCCTTTCTGAAGGGAACACTTAGGTAAACATTAAACTGCCCAAATATAGAAAATAAAGCCATACCATAAAATAAAAAAACTGAAATCTGCCCTCAAAAGATACTTTTGGAACAGAAAATCTTTAAAAAGGGACATTTTAGCGCTCATATTCCTCTAAAGATGAGATATTTAGAAGATACCCTTCAATATTAAAAGATGTTTAGATAATTTAAAACAAAGTAGTAAATCCAACTGTTAAGACTGTATCTTAAAAAATATATGTAATTTTGCGGCCGAATTTAGTCAACAATATTTTATGAATGACATCTGTTGCATAGGACACATCACACTGGACAAGATAGTGACTCCTAAACAAACGACCTATATGCCGGGAGGAACTTCTTATTATTTCTCACACGGCATCAAGCACCTGAAAGATAAAGACAACTACAAACTGGTTACGGCATTGGCTCCCAGCGAATACAAAGCTGTCGAAGAAATGCGGTCGGCTGGAATACAGGTAGAGGTGCTTCCGAGTAGAAAAACGGTATATTTTGAAAACGTCTACGGAGAAAATCAGGACAACCGTACCCAACGTGTACTGGCAAAAGCTGATCCGTTTACAGTAGAAGAACTGAAGAATGAAGAAGCTCGCATCTTTCATTTGGGAAGCTTGTTATCGGACGACTTTTCATTGGATGTCGTCAAACTACTTTCCGGGAAAGGCATTTTAGCCGTTGATGCGCAAGGCTATCTGCGTGAAGTACGAGGAGAAAAAGTTTTTCCCGTTGATTGGAAAGATAAGCGGGAAGCACTTAAGTACATAGACATCTTGAAAGTAAATGAACACGAGGCTGAAGTTCTGACGGGATACAAAGACGCTAAACAAGCAGCTCTACAACTGGCAGAATGGGGTGTAAAAGAAGTGTTGCTCACATTGGGAAGTCTGGGATCACTGATTTATGCGGAAGGTGTCTTTCACCAGATTCCGGCATACCCTCCTAAAGAAGTAGTGGATGCAACAGGATGTGGAGATACTTATGCTATGGGATACCTGTATATGCGTAACAAAGGTGCTTCATACGAAGAGGCCGGATGTTTTGCCGCAGCTATGTCAACCATCAAACTGGAAAAATCCGGTCCGTTCAGCGGAACTGAAGAACAAGTTTGGAACATCATCCGAAACAGTAATCTACGCCCTCAGGTTATTTGACTTTCGTAAGAGTTTTCCGAACAAAAAAGCGGGACGGCAGATGCTTACCTTTTTTAGGGTGTGCATCTGCCGTCCCGCTTTTTCATTTATCCATAATCACTTGGAAGATTTGCTGACAGCAACCATCTTCCAGGCATACAGCCCTACGACCACATACCCGGCCCACGGAACCAGAAATGACCAAGCTATCGTAGTACAATCGGCTACATACCCCATCAACAATGGTCCTACGACACCGCCCACCGGCGACATCATCAGGAACGATGAAGCACGCTTCGTATGATTTCCCAGCCCTCTTAAAGCCAAAGCAAAGATGGTAGGGAACATAATGGCTTCGAATGCATAGCCACAGACTAAAGCACCTAAAGAAAGCCATCCTGCATTAAGAATAACAATTGAAGTCGTCACTACAGTCCCTATAGCACAACTCAACAACATTTTCTCAGCAGGGACACGACGCATAATCCAACTTCCCAGAAAACGTCCGACCATGAAAAAACTCAATCCTCCGAACGACAAGGCCAATGAAGCATCACGAGCACTCATCCAACCTTGGTCTACGACGTAATTAATAAAGAAGCTATTGATAGAAATTTCACTCACTTCGTATGCGAATAAGGCTATCAGGCCAAACACGAACAGCCTATGAGACCAAAGTCCTACCTGATGCCCTGACGCATCCACCTCTATTTCGTGCTTGATTTCAGGTAATTGTACTTTTGAGAAGACAACAGCTACCAGAAGTACGACAATCCCCATTCCTGCATAAGGAATAGCAATATTTCCACTTCCAATGGAATCATCCTCTGAAAAGAGAAGCAAGCCAGCCAACAAAGGAGCACAAATACATCCTAAGCCATTGAAGGACTGTGCAAAATTCAATCGACTGGCCGCAGTTTCCCGAGGCCCAAGTTCCGTAACATACGGATTGGCCGCAGTCTCCAAAAAAGTCAAACCACAACCGATAACAAACAGAGAGAACAAAAAGAAATTGAATGACAACCAATATTGTCCGGGAATGAACAATAAAGCACCAACGCCATACAACAATAATCCGAACACGACTCCCCTCCGATATCCATATTTGGTTATGAACAGTCCCGCAGGAATAGCCATCACAAAATAACCCAGATACATAGTAGCCTGAATGAAGGCCGAATGCGTTTTCGTTATAGACAGCAATTCCTGAAAATGCTTATTCATAACATCCAGGATGGCATGTGCAAATCCCCACAGGAAAAACAGGGAAGTCAATAACACGAACGGAATCAAGTATCTTTTATCGACCAAAGTCGCTTGCTGTTTCTTCATATGGAAGTCTCCTCTGGTCTTTAAAGTACATAAGATAACAAGTCTGGCAAATCTGTCAGAATAATATCAGGCAACGACTCATCAATTTCTTCATTCCCCCAGCCTTCTCCTTTCAACCAGGCAGCCTTACAGCCTACAGCCTTGGCCGGCACCATATCTTTTGAGAATGAATCACCTACAACCAACACCTGCTCGGCAGGGAATCCCATCGCTTCAACCCCCAACCGATAAATAGCAGGATCAGGTTTACGCACACCGACCACCGAAGACTCCACAATCTCCGAGAAATAATCGGCCAACTGGAAATCTTTCAGAATGGTCTGAATATTTCCATAGAAATTAGAGACCAATACCAAACGATAATGTGATGCCAGTTCACGAACCACAGGACGTGTGCGCTCCAAAACATCCAATACATAATGATAACAACTGTCCGCAATATGCGTAGCATAAGCATTTGTGTCTACATCGTTGCGGTCCAACATTCCTTTTTCCACCAGATAATCCATCTGGATACGTGTCTTAATTTGAAGGACTTCCAGAAAATTATGTTCAGGCTTTACTAAAGGTTGTCTGGCCAAAGTACGTTCTCCATGAACGTATGCTTCACGGAACTCTTCCTTCGTTACAGGAACCTGAAAAAGCTGATACTTTTCCCACAAGACTTCCGCCCAATGGCGGCTATTGGTATCAATGGTACCACCGTAATCGAAGATGATACCTTTCAATTCGAACTTTCTACTCATTTTTCTCTATTTTACCGGTATTATTGCCCACTTTCATCAACAATACCCCTATTACAATCCATATCAACTCACGTACTCGTGTAATCAATCCGGTATAAATACCGAAAGCGCTTGGAATAGCCAAACCACCAGTCGCCAAAGCGAAACCTCCTTCACGTGCTCCCAACTGCATAGGTGAAAAGAAAAACAAATTGGCAAACAGCGAAGTAAAGGCCATAATCAATACACACGACAAGAAACTGACATTGGAAGTCAGAATATTCAGGATAAACAAAACCTCTACGCACCCTACAATACGAGCTAAGAACTCTAATCCTAACGAAGCATAGAACGTAGTCTTGCGCTGTCTGTGCAGTTCAGCAATCTGTGCATCAACCCTTTCCAGAGCATCTTTCCGTTCTACCAGGAAACGGTTAGCCCACTTCCTCGCAAATGGGACATGACACAACAGCCGGATGGTTCTGACCGCCATTCCATTCTTGTATCCTTTCATAAAAAAGTAAATAGCCAACAAGCAGCATACTCCCACAACTGCCAACACAATACCCATTCCAAGATTCAGCGGTTCCAGTACCAGATAAAGCAGCACCGAGAACATCCAGAAACAGAAATGAGAAAAAATATGCATCATCACATACAGAATGACAGAAGAAGTTGCCTTACTTCCTCCTACATACGGTGTCAGCTCCATAATGCGATATGGTTCACCTCCCATCAAGCCCACCGGAGTAGCATAATTCAAAGCGAACCCGGAAACTGTCAGTTTATAGACTTTCCAAAAAGGAACTGAGGCATGCTTCCCGTCTCTAATAATGATATACCAGGACAATGCATTCAGCAAATAAATGAACAACCATAACAGAATGACTGCAGGAAACCAGATACCAGCCTTTCTAAGGTTCTGCCATAACTCCTGATAATCCATATCAAATGTACAAAGCATCACGACAATGGCAAAGATGCCAAAGAACCAGAATATATTCCGAACCTTTTCTTTCATCGACGGACATATTTAGCATACAGACGTGCACAAAGTGCCTCGTGCTGATGACGCATATAAACAAACAATGTTGTCATGACTACAATCTCAAAAATGAAATATAACCAAGGCTCACCAATCAGCAGACTGACATACAAAGCAATGGCACGTGTGTTGAACGTCAGGATATTCGTATATTTCATGAGTGGCAAACTACCTTCTCGGAACTCATCACGCAATTCCTGCGGGATGGCATCACCGTATTGCTGTTGTACCATGGTATAAAAACGCTGAAAATTAGGAGTCATTTGCTCTTGCTGACGGGTATAGTTTCCGTAAAAATATAAAAAAGCCTTCCACCAGAAATTACCTTTCCAAGGCAGACTGTAGAAAATCTCTCGCTGCTGCTTAAAATTATCCAGTTCACTACCAGCTTTTCCTTTCAGAAAGAACAAATGAATGTTCCGGTAATAATCGGCCAACGTACATTGTTTACTGTGACATACAGTTCCTGAAAAAGCAGCAATCAACCAAATGGACACTCCCCATGTAAGATGAATGTCAGCACCGATAGCAAAAGGCAATGGCTGATTAGTCAACCGCAGGCAGATAGCCACATAAATGGTAAAGAACCAAATGTCGCCAGCAAACCCGTCCAGCATGCGTCCCCAACGGGTTTTCTTACCCGTCATACGAGCCAACTGTCCATCACAACTATCGTAATGATTGGCCCACATCAGCAACAAAATACCAATAATCGTATGTTTCATGTCCGGATAATAGAACATGATTCCAGCTGCTACTCCCAAAATGATAGACAGAATCGTCACAACATTCGGATGAACCCCTAGACGTTGAAAAAACAAAGCCCATACATAACCGATGGGACGATTAAAATGGATATCCAAAAACTCTTCGGTATCCATTGACTTGAACGACGCTTCAAGCCCTTTCTTCTCTGTACTCATTCGTTTTCAAATTTTGACATGATACGACGATAGATACATTCGGCTATTTGAGGAGCCGCCTCTTCACGACAACGTGCGAAACTAGGCCAGTCATTAAAATCAATGATACGAATTTCACCGGTTTTAGAAACCACACAGTCTCCTCCATAAATCGGGACATTCAACGCTTCTGCAGCTTGGTTACCATATTTCTGTAGCAGTTTCGCGTCAAAAGGATAGCCTCTGCTTTCCCCGTTGATGGCTTCCAGGCCAAATTTACTATGCGACTGTTCGGTCGGATAGAATACATAAAAAAAGTCAGTACCTTGTACTCCATAGAACTTCACCAAGTCCCCTATCAGATGTTCATTAACAACAGCCTCTGGAATTCCCCGTTTCCGGAAATCGGACAGAACTCTTTCCGCTTCTTCCTTACACTCTACATAAACTACATCCTCCTTGACCATAGCATGCGAATTTCCTCGTTTAATCCAGCAAGGAAAAATATCCGGCGTAAAGTTTCCATCGGTCGGAATGATGAAACTCTTTGGATGAGGTACACCGTTGGCTATCAGCAATTCTGTCATAGTCTTCCGCACACAGTTATCTATTCCATACGCTGAATTGACAACCATCGCTCCCCGATCCTCCAGAACTTTCAATCTCTGGATAGTAGCCCGGTCACGAGCCATATCAAAAATAAAATCGGCTTCAAGTTGTTCGCTTACAAACTCTTTTTCGGGATATACCGCTACTTCTATTCCCTTCTTCTCTAATGCTTCAGCTACTAAACGAAAAATAGCAGCGTCATTTCCAACATGATTCGGTGAATACTCGTTACCTCGGCTCACACCGAGTATCCGAATCTTCTCTCCTTTTACAAACATTTCTTTCTATTAATGATTATTCTTTATGATTCAAAAAGGCCTCAGCCTTTACTATATCACTGGCATGGTCTACATCCAAAATCTTACTGAACGGATAAGCCTCTAACTGTAAACCGTCAGCCACCAGCTGACGTTGGAAATTACGCATGCGCGACATGCCTTTCTCCATACATTTTTCCAAAGTATCAATGGCCTTCGGAGTCAAACAATAGATTCCTCCTGAAATATAACGACAATCTGGTGTGGCCGCATCATGGAATCCTGTAATATTCAATTTTTCGTCTGTCGAAATATATAACGGCTTTTAATCGTCTATATAATCGGTTACAGCCATCATTCCGTCTTTCCCGGAAACCTTGAAAGCTTCAATAAAAGCAGCGAATTCATCCTCACGGAAAATTGTATCGACCGTAGTCAGACAAAACTTATCATCTTTCAGGAAACGACTCAATTCATAAAAACTATGCATTGAACTTGGAGTCGTCTTCACAATCACTTCCAACGGTACTTCAGCAGTCTCTTTCAATGCTGTTACATGTTCTTTGGTAAGCGCCACTTCATTATTGATAATAATCACTACCTGCTCTGCCCCATTTTGGGCAAAAATATGTACCAGGCGGTCAATCATAGCCATTCCGTTCAACTGTACCAACGGCTTTGGCAAAGCAACCCCCTCCTGGGAGAGTCTTGAACCCTCCCCGGCAGATATAATCGCAAATTTCATGTTTTATTCTTCTACTGTATCTAATTTCAACTTATCACTGTCATCACGTTTCTCATAATACTGCTTACGCAGCGGACGAGCATTGATTTCACGCTCAATCTGACGATTACGGAAGACATCCAAAGCAACATAAATAGCCTGACGGAAAGAATCTTCAGAAGCAATCCCTTGTCCGGCTATATCATAAGCAGTACCGTGAGCCGGCGAAGTACGGACAATCGGCAAACCCGCTGTAAAATTGACTCCTTCATCCATAGCCAAAGCCTTGAACGGAGCCAATCCCTGATCATGATACATCGCCAGAATTCCATCAAAATGTGCATAATTACCGGAGCCCATAAATCCGTCAGCCGGATAAGGTCCGAAACACAATACCCCCTTAGCCATCATTTCCTGCATGGCCGGAATAATTACAGTCTGCTCCTCAGTTCCAATCAGTCCTTCATCTCCCGCATGCGGATTTAATGACAAGACAGCAATACGTGGACTGTCTATACCAAAATCCTGCTTCAAGGAACGATGGAAAATAGCCATTTTTTCCATAATAAGTTCCTTGGTCAAAGTTCTTGAGATTTCACTGACAGGAATATGACCGGTAACCAAGGCTACACGAAAATCATTCTTCAACAGAATCATCAATGCTTTTTCACCTTTCCCTACACGCTCTTCAATATATTCCGTATGCCCAGGGAAATGGAACGTATCCGACTGAATGGTATGCTTATTGATAGGAGCTGTTACCAGTACATCAAATACACCCTCACGATAGTCTTGTAATGCTTTCTCTAACGCACTGAGCGCTGCCTTTCCAGCATCCTCAGTCGGCTTGGTCAGTTCTACCTTCAGTTCATCTTCTGTACAGTTCAGGATATTCACCCGTCCATCTTGTATGTCCACCCTGGAATTGACAATACTGAATGTTGTCTGTATATCCATCGCCTTGCGATGATATGCAGCCACCTTGGGTGATCCATATATAATAGGTGTACACAACTCCAACATGGTAGGGTCTGAGAATGCCTTCAGAATCACTTCATACCCCACTCCATTTATATCTCCATGAGTAATACCTACTCTTATCTTCCGTTCTTCCATGAGTTATTCTTCCTTGTTTGTCTGTTGTTCATTATCTTTCTCTACCTTTTCTTCCGTTATCTGATTATCTACCGGAAGTTCACCTACTTCTTTTTCCTGAGGCAATTTCAAGGTATAAAGAGCAGCATTCAACTTACGAATCTGATCTCGTTTCAGTTTTCCCGGATTATAAACAAAACCTTCTACAACAATCACCCTTCCGTTTGCACGGTCCACACGGGCATGCGATACAAAAGGGCCACCCATCGCATCGTTCTCCATTTCCCACAATCCGCGCACTTCATAAGCATAATCACCCTGCACCGCAATGTTACGGGCATCCACAAATATAGAATCGGCTGTTACCATATACATGCCTTCTTTGGCTCCCGGAATATTGACTTTCATTACCGAATCCCGTTTTTCAATAAAATATGCCTTTGTAAAGGTTTCTTTGCTAGTATATGGATAAGAGTAAATCACAAAATTCAAATCATTCAGATTGCTGGAAGCCCACAAAAACTGCTGTCCGACCTTGTAAGATGAAAGTTCAACCGGCATCCAGATATCACAGTCAAACAAACTCTGCACTTTTGTTGATAAAGTCTCATTATGTTTCTTTTCCAACAGTTTCACTTCACGATTCATTTCTGCACGAGTAAAGAAATCAATGATTACCTGTCCGTTTTTAGCAACATATTCAGCAAACTCCTGCTGACTCGGCGACTGGATAGTCATAATCATCTGAGGAGAAGAATATGCGTCGCGAGTATATTTGAATTTTGTTTGCGTATAAATATCCTGAATATCCGCAATAATGATATTACGGAACAGGCGCATCGTACGGTCAAAATATTCAGGACGTACCCGGGAAATCCGGAAAGAACGCTCCGGTTGCGGCAATCCTGGAACATCTGTATCGAGCACGTGAAAAAGAGCACTGTCCGGACTGTTCCAACATTTATCATCAGCTACCACTAACACTTCATAAGGGCGGCCGCTGGATACCGGTGTAACAATACTTTTACCATCCTTGTGACAAGAAGCCAGCACCAACACCATCAATGCCAAGCTCAAATAAAAGGCAAAACGTTTCATAAGTATCGAAATTTAATTATTGTCTGAATTCTTTTCTGCCTGCTGTTTAGCTGTAGACAACATTCCACAGGCAGCAAAAATATCTTCCCCACGGGAAGCACGGATAGTAGCAAACAGGCCATGAGCAGTCAGATAATCCCGAAAAGCAATCATAGAATCCATATCTGTCCCCTCTAAATCCACATTTGGAATCGCATGAAAACGAATCAGATTCATCCGACAATCCAAACCACGTAAAAGGCGGACCAGTTCTTTCGCATACACCAGACTATCATTCACTCCCTTAAAGACAATATACTCAAAAGAAAGTCGACGTTGCTTGCTGAAATCATACCGTCGGAGAATTTCTACCATCTCAATAATAGAGAAAGCTTTTTCAGCCGGCATCAACTCCCTTCGTTGTGCCGGGAACGGAGAATGCAGACTAATAGCCAAATGACAATCGCTTTCTTCCAAGAAACGAACCAGTCCTTTACGCAATCCAACCGAAGAGACAGTGATACGCTTCGGGCTCCATTGATAACCATAATCGGCAGTCAGCACTGTCAAGGCACGCAAAACTTCGTCCAAATTATCGAAAGGCTCTCCCATTCCCATAAAAACGACATTAGTCAAAGTATCTCGTTCCGGGATGGAATAAATCTGGTTCAATATCTGAGCGGCAGTCAGACTAGTGGTATATCCCTGTTTACCCGTCATACAGAATTTACAGTTCATTTTACAACCTACCTGTGAAGACACACACAGCGTAGCCCTATCATCATCAGGGATATATACAGATTCTATATAGTCACCTTCCGGAGTACGGAAAAGGTATTTTACGGTACCATCTACTGAACGCATTTCATGGACTGGTGCCGAACAGCCCACTTCATAATTTTCCTTCAATAACTCCCTATTCTTCAAAGACAGGTTCGTCATTTCATCTATCGATGACACTTTCTTCTCATACATCCACGAAGCAAGCTGGCTTGCTGCAAATTTCGGCATTCCCAGTTCTGCGACCAACGTTTTCAGTTCATCCAGTGTTTTTCCTAACAACGGAATTTTAGTCGTACTCATTATCGATTCAAATTTAGCGTACAAATTTAGGCAAAAAAAGATATAAATCCCTATCTTTGTCCGTATAAATATATTAAATATGAAAAAAGACATCACTTGTTTCATGCCATATAGCCATGAATGTCAACCCAATAGGACATTAGAGGCATTCATGCATCATCCACGGGTATCACATATATACTTGTTGGTCCAGTCACCGTTAAGCGACGAGGAACTTCCAGCATCGTGTATGCAATTGGTTATAGAGAATTTGTTTTCTACTCGTACTTTCCGCCAAATAGCCGCACATGCTGACACTCCATTCCTGTTACTTTACACTAAAGACCAACCTTTAGAACTAGGATACATGGCCCTGGAACGGTTCATAGATTACGCCTCCGCTCCCGATACAGGCATGGTGTATGCCGACCATTACCAATGGATAAACGGTGAACGGAAAACACATCCAGTTATCGATTATCAACTGGGAAGCGTACGAGATGATTTCGATTTCGGTCCTTTGCTGCTGTTCCCGACCAGCCGTTTCCTGCAAGGCATCCACCAATTGGATTTCCAACCTTCATACAACAATTCTGCCTTATATGCCTTACGCTTGTCTATTAGCCGTATATCCCGACTTTCGCATATCCGGGAATATCTTTATACGGAAATCGAAGAAGACACCCGTAAATCAGGCGAAAAACAGTTCGATTACGTAGATCCCCGTAACCGAGAAACCCAGATAGAAAGGGAAGCCGCATTCACCTGGCACCTGAAGCAAATAGGCGCTTACCTGCCTCCTGTCACTCGGGAAATCAACTTTCAGGACAAATTTGAGACAGAAGCATCAGTCATTATTCCGGTAAGAAACCGTGTCCGTACCATTGAAGACGCCATCCGGTCTGTACTGGAACAACAGACCTCTTTCTCCTTCAACTTAATCATCACAGATAACCATTCTACTGACGGGACCAGCGAAATCGTAGCTGATTATGCGAACCGTTACCCGCAACTCATTCACCTGATTCCCCAACAGACAGATTTAGGTATCGGAGGATGCTGGAACTTGGCAATCAACCATCCTGCATGCGGGCGCTTTGCCATTCAGTTGGACAGCGATGATTTGTACAGTGGTCCTGACACCTTGCAACGGATTGTCGATAAATTTCACCAAGAGAAATGCGCCATGGTCATCGGTTCCTATCGGATGACAGACTTCCAATTGAATACCCTGCCTCCCGGCGTCATCGACCATAAAGAATGGACCGACACTAACGGTCACAACAATGCCCTGCGCATTAATGGATTGGGAGCTCCCAGAGCCTTTTATACTCCTTTACTCAGAGACATCCGTGTACCTAATACAAGCTATGGAGAAGATTACGCACTGGGGCTAGTATTTTCACGTACCTACCGAATCGGAAGAATCTATGATGTGTTATATCTCTGCCGTCGCTGGGAAGGAAATTCTGACGCAGCCCTCAGCATTGAAAAAACTAACCAAAATAACAGTTACAAAGACAGCCTGCGCACCCTTGAAATCAAAAAAAGACAAGAATTACTACGACGGACAAAATTAGACAGTCAGACCTGGGCAGGTCCAGACTTCATCCAAAACCAACTTGCCTCTTGGGAACTGGCACGCAAGAACCATGAAGCACTGAAACATGTACAGACTCGGGAATTTCACATCAACGGAAATACTATAACTATCCAATTCAATCCTGCGCGAGCCATTTCAACCTTTGCCAAATTAGATAAGGCCTCACTGGAAGCACGCCCTTGCTTCCTATGTCTGGAGAACAAACCTGCCGAGCAGAAAAGTATCCGTATCGACCTGGACGAAGCCTTCGATGTGCGTATCAATCCTTACCCCATCCTACCAGGTCATCTGACCATCTCTTCCGAAAAACACCAGTGGCAAACTTTGGCAGACAAGAATGAAAGACAACTTCCAGGTCGTTTAGTCACCTGGTTCAACAAATATTTTGCACCTGGCTACACCATTTTTTATAACGGAGCAAAGTGTGGAGCCTCAGCCCCTGACCATTTCCATTTCCAGGCTGCAAAACAAAAAGACATCCCTTTCATCCAGCAATGGGACCGATTGATGGAAAGTGCCTGCCTGACCGGGTACGAGGTCCAAGATGACAATACCGTTTGTAAAAGTTACCGGATAGACAGCTTCATCTGTCCTATCCAAGCTTTCATTACCGAAGGGAGAGCGGAAACAAGCCTCTGTCTGTTAAAAGAATTTCTGGGAACATTACCCCTCTACCCGGAAGAGACCGAACCCAGATACAATCTCTTTGCTTGGATAGACCGCCAAGGAAATTACATAGCAGCGTATTTTCCACGAACATCTCATCGCCCGTCCTGCTACACCGCCAAAGGTGAAGAATGTATCATGGTCAGCCCTGGAGCATTAGACATGAGCGGCCTTCTGGTTATGCCACGAAAAGAAGATTACGACAAAATCACAGAGAATCAACTGTTACAGATTTATAGCGAAGTATCATTATGACAGAACCTGAAATCAATGTAGGCATTGTAAATGCCCAAGAAATACATTTTACCCTTCATGCCCTGTATCATGCTAAAGGGGCTACCGTTTCCGGTCCACAATGTGTATCCTTCCATGAGGGTGGTATTCTCTGGAACGGAGAAGTATATCGTGAACTCACATTCCATCCATTAGAAGAACAGGCATCCTTTGCGCTGGAAGATGTTACTATCGGCATTCATTTCCATTGGGAACGCCAAGAAACACAAATCTTTTCGGGAACTCTGAAACTGATTGTAGACGAAGGAAAAATCACGGCCATCAACCAGCTTCCAGTAGAAGCATACATTACCAGTGTTATTTCCTCCGAAATGAATGCCACTTCTTCACTGGAATTTCTGAAAGCTCATGCTGTCATCTCCCGCAGTTGGTTACTTGCTCAGATTGAAAAAAGACAAGCTCTCAGTCAAAAAGACAGCGGATTCTTTCCTTTTACCAAAACAGAAACCGAATATATCCGTTGGTACGACCGTGAAGACCATACCACCTTCGATGTTTGTGCAGATGACCATTGCCAGCGTTACCAGGGAATCACCAAAGCCTCAAACCGAACAGTAGCAGAAGCAGTGAAAGCTACCCGCGGGCAAGTGCTTATGTACGAAAATACCATCTGTGATGCACGCTTTTCCAAATGTTGTGGCGGCGTAACCGAGGAATTCAGTTACTGCTGGGAGAACAAGGATTTCCCTTACCTAAGTGCTGTACGGGACGATGAAAAAGACCAGACGATTCCTGACCTTACAGACGAAAAGCAGGCAGAAACCTGGATTCGTACTACCCCTGCATCGTATTGCAATACCAAAGATACGCATATACTTTCACAGATATTAAACAACTATGATCAGGAAACCAGCGATTTCTATCGTTGGAAAGTACGGTACACTCAAGATGAGCTGACTGAACTGATACGCAATAGAAGCCGTTGCGACTATGGACAGATTATTGATTTAATACCTGTTGAACGAGGGAAATCCGGGCGTATCAGCAAACTGAAAATTGTAGGTACCCTGAAAACATTTACGATAGGCAAAGAATTGGAAATCAGACGAACATTATCGGATACGCACCTTTTCAGTTCCGCCTTTGTAGTAGACAAAGGGCCTGAAGAAGGAGGAGTTCCTTCTTGGTTCGAACTGACGGGTGCCGGATGGGGACACGGAGTCGGACTATGCCAGATAGGAGCTGCTGTCATGGGAGAAAAAGGATACGCTTATGATGACATCCTTCTACATTACTATAAAAAAGCCAAAATCCGCAAACTCTATTAATACACTACCGGATGAAAAAGAATTCCCCTTGGAGTTGGGTTCCTTCCTTATACTTCGCCGAAGGACTACCTTATGTAGCTGTCATGATTCTTTCTCTTGTCATGTACAAGCGTTTAGGAATCTCAAACACAGATATAGCCTTATATACCAGTTGGCTGAACTTACCTTGGGTCATCAAGCCGCTGTGGAGCCCTTTCGTTGACCTGCTCAAAACCAAGCGCTGGTGGATAATCAGTACACAATTATTGATTGGAGCCGGATTGGCAGGAATTGCCTTTACCATTCCGGTTTCCCATTTTTTTCAGACTACCCTGGCTATCTTCTGGCTGATGGCTTTCAGTTCGGCTACTCATGATATTGCCGCAGATGGATTCTACATGCTCGGGCTTACATCTCATGAGCAGGCCTTCTACGTAGGCATCCGCAGTACATTCTATCGGATTGCTACCATAGCTGGACAAGGAGTCCTGATTATGCTGGCCGGTTATCTGGAAAAGACAACAGGGAGGATCAGTTATGCCTGGAGTATCACCTTCCTCGTATTGGCCGGACTTTTTCTGGCCTTATACCTTTATCATACATTCATCCTTCCACGCCCAGCCTCTGACCAACCAACCGGGAAGCAGACTACCGTGCAAGGGATAATGGAAGAATTCCTGTCTACTTTCCGTTCATTTTTTCAGAAAGAACAAGCTGGAATCGCTATTCTGTTCATGCTCTGCTACCGCCTTCCTGAAGCACAACTGGCCAAAATGGGCATTCCGTTCCTGCTGGACCCTATTGAGCAAGGAGGATTGGGACTGACAACCGAACAGATAGGATTCGTACAAGGCACTATCGGTATCATCGGATTGACTTTAGGAGGCATACTGGGAGGTATGGCGGTTGCCCGTAACGGACTCAAGCACTGGCTCTGGCCAATGGTATGGGCCATTTCACTGCCTGATGCCGTCTATGTCTATCTCAGTTATTTTCAGACACAGAATTTATGGATAATCAACGCCTGTATATTCATTGAACAATTTGGATACGGTTTTGGTTTCACGGCATACATGCTCTACCTGATTTATTTTGCAGATGGTATACACAAGACAGCTCACTATGCCATCTGTACCGCTTTCATGGCGTTGGGTATGATGCTTCCCGGAATGATAGCCGGAAAACTGCAAGAGTTGTTGGGGTATCAACTTTTTTTTGTCTGGATTATGCTATGCACCCTGGTAACTTTCGGAGTTACAGCTCTTTTGCGTATCGATCCATCTTTTGGGAAAAAAGTTGTTGCATAATTGTGGAAAATTGCCGAATATTGCAGTCCCATAAACATGATGTACTCCTTTTACAGGAAAAGAAAACCTATTAAACAATATAAAAGGTATGAAACGCACTAATTATTTAGTTCCGATTGTTGTAAGCTGCGTCTTGGCAACCGGTTGTGTCAGCAAAAAACAGTTTGCAGAATTACAGACCGATTATCGTCAGTTACAGACGGAAAACAATGACCTGTCCAAATCCTATCAACAGGCTCAAGTTACATTGGCTGAAAACCGTGCTAATATCAAAAGCCTGGAAGAACGATTAGCAGAGGCCCAACAGAACAATGCTGACCTAAAGGCATCTTACGCGTCCCTGCAAGGTTCTTTGGACAAAAGTATCCAACAGGGTAACATCAACATCTCAAAACTGGTTGATGAAATCAATGCTTCCAACCGATTCATCAAACAACTGGTAGAAGCTAAGGATAAATCAGACTCCTTGAACATGGTATTAACCAACAACCTGACCCGTTCACTTACTAAAGATGAATTGCAGGAAGTAGACATTAAAGTACTGAAAGGCGTAGTCTACATCTCGCTGGCCGATAACATGCTGTATAAATCAGGAAGCTATGAAATCAATGAACGTGCCGGTGAGACATTGAGCAAGATTGCTAAAATCATCACCGATTATAAAGACTATGATGTATTAGTAGAAGGAAATACGGATACAGATCCGATTTCTCGCCCTAATATCCGTAATAACTGGGATTTAAGTACTTTACGTGCATCTTCTGTCGTACAGGAACTGCAAAACAAGTACGGAGTTGATCCACAACGCCTGACAGCTGCCGGACGTGGCGAATACAATCCGATAGCAGACAACACTACCGCTTTAGGCAAACAGCGCAACCGTCGTACTCAGATTATCATCACTCCGAAACTTGACCAATTCATGGATTTAATAGATCAGGCCCCTGAAGCAACAGATTCTGCCACTACATCTATTCCAGAAGCTCCTCTCCCCATGGAATGACCTTAGGCATGAACATCATACAAAAAATGCGTCGGAATATCGGTATCCGACGCATTTTTTTTGTTTAACCAAGCTTTTTATTTCAGAATAAAAAACAATTCTCCGTTTTTTTCGCTTGCTTCAATCTTGTCCTCTCTTAATAACCAACCCAACCCGAGGAACAAGTCTTTGTCTGCCTTGATTTTTGCAGCTTTCTTGATTTCCTTCTGAGTTTTTCCTTCATTTCCATTAAGTACTTCCCAAATCTGACCGGCAAGTACTCCAGCTTTTTCTTTCAACATAATCATTCGCTTTTAATACATAAAATAGGTTACTACCTAAATGAGTCTGTGTTTCTGGGACAAAATTACAGAAAAACTTGTTTCGTTGTGTCTCAATAGCCGAAAAACTTTGTTTTTACAGACAGAAACAGACCTTTTCTGTTACAATTTATGCTCCTTTTCAAGGAAATCACCAAATATACGGGCAGCTGTTTCAACCATTTTGGCACAAGGACGTTTAGCATAATACTGACTGGTACGCGCTTCGGGAGTAGATATAATCGGTTCTTTGGAGGATAAGCCTAACAAAGCAGCACATCGCAAAGTTCCACTCTCTTCCTTGAATTTCTCTGCCAACTGCTGAACAAGAGCATAGTTGGCCGCTTTTCCTTCCCAATCTGCACCCACTATCGCACTCCGTTCCAAACCAGCCAAGAGGAACATTCCACAAGCAGCTCCACAGATTTCACGCATTCTGCCGATACCTCCCCCAAAGGAAGCAGACATCCGTAAAGCCTGCTCCCGTGTAAAGCCATACAAATCTGCATAAGCGGCAACCACAGACTGTGAACAATTATATCCTTCTTTAAATAAAGACACAGCTTTCTCTATACGTTCTTCTTTTGTCATAATATAATGGTATTGATTGGTTGACCATTCAAAAATGCCTCAATATTCCGGACAGCCTGTCTCATAAGGCGTTGGCGTGCTTCAAGAGTAGCCCACGCAATATGTGGTGTAATGAAACAATTTTTCACTCCGACCAACGGGTGACCGGGAACCGGAGGTTCCGATGACAAGACATCAACTCCTGCTGCGGCCAAAAGTCCTTTTTCCAATGCTTCGGCCAAGTCACTCTCATTTACTAAACCACCACGCCCCGTATTAATCAGAATAGCCTCACGTTTCATCAGTTTCAAGCGCTCCATATTAATCAGATTCCTGGTTGATTCCGTCAAAGGACAATGCAAACTGACCACATCGCTGTCACTGAAAACCTGTTCCAATGAATCTGCTTTCCGTATACCTGCCGGAAGCTCCGCTGCAGACTTACTGGTATAAGCCAGTACCTGCATACCAAAAGCCAGCGCAATACGTGCAGTAGCCATTCCAGTATGTCCTAAACCAACAATTCCCAAAGTTTTCCCAGCCAGCTCTACCAACGGAGTATTCCAATAACAGAAATCTGCCTGCCCAGTCCAATTCCCAGATGCCACTTCCTCCGCATAATGTTCCACCCGTTGGGTAATATTCAGCAAATGAGCAAATACCATCTGAGCAACCGAATCCGTACTGTATGCCGGGATGTTCGTTACAGTAACCCCCTGCTTTTGGGCAACTTCCAGATTGACAACATTATAACCGGTTGCCAATACCCCAATATATTTCAAATCGGGTAACTGAGACAGTGCCTCTCCATCCAGTATCGTCTTATTAGTCAACACAATTTTGGCGCCAGCAGCCCGTTTTACGACCTCATCGGGACGAGTACGGTCATATATTTTCACTGTTCCCAGAGCCTCCAGTTCTTTCCAGGACAAATCGCCTGGATTCAGCGTATAGCCATCCAGGACAACAATCTTCAAATCTTCTTTTATCATTACCTGTCTCTCCTATTCTTTAAAACGGTCACCCCAAAGGTGTACCATCCGTTCCTTCAGTTTTGCTTCTGCCGGATTATCCTGTGCATGCCAGATACGTGTCTGCATCAGTTCATCAGGCAGAAACTGCTGCTTTACAAAATGACCGGCATAGGCATGTGCATATTTATAATCTTTGCCGTATCCTAACTGTTTCATCAGTTTCGTCGGCGCATTCCGCAAATGCAAAGGTACAGGCAGGTTACCGGTCTGCCGCACCAGTTCCAAAGCGGAATTGATTCCTTCATAAGCAGAATTGCTTTTCGGACTGGTTGCCAGATAAACAGTTGCTTCAGCCAACGGAATACGCCCTTCCGGCCATCCGATTTTCATCACCGCATCAAACGCTGCATTCGCCAACAACAAAGCGTTCGGATTAGCCAGACCGATATCTTCGGAAGCAGAAATCACCAGCCGACGTGCAATGAACGCCGGATCTTCACCACCTTCTACCATGCGGGCCAGCCAATAAAGCGCTCCATCCGGGTCACTGCCACGAATCGATTTAATAAAGGCTGAAATGATGTCGTAATGAATTTCTCCTTCCTTATCATAAGCCAATGGATTCTGCTGAAGACGATTTACAACTTTTTCATCTGTAATAACCACTGGGTCCTCACTATCTGCCTCTACCACCAACTCCAATATGTTCAGTAATTTCCGGGCATCTCCTCCCGAATATCGCAACATGACATCTGTTTCCTTCAATTCAATGTGCTTCTCTTTCAATATCGCATCTTTAGACAAAGCATGATGCAACAAATCCAGCAAATCCTCTTTCTCCAACGATTTCAACACATACAGCTGACAGCGAGACAACAACGGACGGATAACCTCAAACGAAGGATTCTCGGTCGTAGCCCCAATCAAGGTTACTGTTCCGGTTTCGACAGCCCCCAACAAGGAATCCTGTTGCGATTTACTGAAACGGTGAATTTCATCAATAAATAAAATCGGACTCTGTTGAGAAAAGAAACGATTGCTGCGTGCTTTCTCGATCACTTCGCGTACGTCTTTCACTCCCGAAGTTACGGCACTTAATGTATAAAAAGGAGCCTCCAGTCTGTTGGCAATAATTTGTGCCAAAGTAGTCTTTCCCACTCCGGGAGGTCCCCATAAAATAAAGGATGAAATTCTGCCCGAATCAATCATTTTCCGTAGAATTGCCCCTTCACCCACCAAGTGTTTCTGGCCAATGTAATCATCCAGCGTTTTAGGACGCATGCGTTCCGCTAAAGGTTGTGCCATATTTCACATTTTTATTCACGAAACAAAATTAAACATTTCTCCCGACAAAAAGAGAAGTAAAGACAAATAAAAAAGGCCCTTTTCACAAAGGACCTTTTTTAAGTTTTCAATAGGTATTAGTTTTTTTTTAAGGTAAAAAGATTGTTTTCA
>URWP01000005.1 GCA_900551645.1 uncultured Bacteroides sp. | reverse complement strand
TGTTACCGTATAGGTACCATTCTCAATCCGGACCACAGTCAAGCAAACTCCATTATGCGATACACTTTGGTCAATCTTCAATTCGTCTACAAACGAACATTTCAAGGTTAGGTGGAGATTCTCCTGCTCTTTCACCACTTTCACCACTTCTGCATATTCTTCTACAATACCTGAGAACATATTATATATCTTTTTGGAATAAATAATTCACTTTCCCCGGGCCGGAATAGGCTGACTCCAAACGGTCACACCTTCTGAATCTATTACAGAAATAATTCCTCCCGCATAATCATCGATGTATGAGTTTCCCTTCACTAACATATCTTCAGCCATATGGATAGCCTTCTCTTGAGTCTTAATTGAAAACCCTTTGTGATCACTCGAACTACCGTCCGAAAAATAAATGTCATACGTTTTCATATACAAAATTCATTAGCTAGATTGCGCCGCAAACTTACATAAAAACTATGATTTCCAAAACGTATTCCGAGAAAAAAGATAAAGGAAAGAAAACCGATATAAAACAAAAAAAGAAACCGATAAACGATTTCTCCAACGAGCGGAAAACGAGACTCGAACTCGCGACCCTAACCTTGGCAAGGTTATGCTCTACCAACTGAGCTATTTCCGCGTTTACGGGTGCAAATGTAGGGAGTTTTAGCATAGCTTCCAAACATTTCACCCGTTTTCTTTTCAAAAAATGAACTTTAACGTCCCAGAAGCGCACGCTCTGCTGCTTCCACCTTATCGAAATGGAAACCAGAAACCACTTCCTGCATCAAAGCTTCGATGCGGTCGTTACACAGATTACCGATACTTCCTTCATGCGTATGATGAACCTCCTTGTTGTGAGTAAAGTTACCGGCTTCAATGTCCAGACCTACTTTCTTATAGGCATCGCGGAACGGCATACCCTCCGAAGCCAGACGGTTTACCTCTTCCACACTGAACATATACAGATACCTGTCATCGTCCAGAATATGTTCGTTAATCTTGATTTTGTTCATGATGTACGAAGCCATCTTCAGACAGTCCTTCAACTCGTCGAAAGCCGGCAGGAACACTTCTTTGATAATCTGCAAGTCGCGGAAATAACCGCTCGGCAGATTGTTCATAATCATCATAATCTGCTGAGGAAGCGCCTGAATCTTGTTACATTTGGCACGAGTCAGCTCGAACACGTCCGGATTCTTCTTATGCGGCATGATGCTGGAACCGGTAGTACATTCGTCCGGAAGCTTCACGAAACCAAAGTTCTGGCAACTGAACATACAGGCATCAAAAGCCATCTTCGACAATGTACCTGCTATAGAAGCCAAGGCAAAAGCTACGTTACGTTCCATCTTGCCACGTCCCATCTGGGCATATACCACGTTATAGTTCATGGAATCAAAACCCAACAGGCGGGTAGTCATTTCACGGTTCAACGGGAATGAAGAACCGTAACCGGCAGCCGATCCCAACGGATTGCGGTTGCACATCTTATAAGCCGCCTGCAGGAACATCATATCGTCCACCAGGCTTTCGGCATACGCACCAAACCAAAGACCGAAAGACGAAGGCATGGCAATCTGCAGATGAGTATATCCCGGCATCAGCACATCCTTATACCGGTTACTCTGTGCTATCAGGATATGGAACAAGTCGGTTACTGCCTCGGCCACTTCCTGCAACTGTGTACGGGTAAACAGTTTCAGGTCGACCAGTACCTGGTCGTTACGTGAACGGCCGCTATGGATTTTCTTGCCGACATCACCCAGTTTACGGGTCAGCATCAGTTCCACCTGCGAGTGTACATCCTCGATACCGTCTTCGATAACAAACGTACCGGCCTCTGCCGAAGCATAGATTTGTTTCAGTTCCTCCAGCAGGATTTTCAGTTCGTCGGCAGTCAGCAGACCGATACTTTCCAGCATGGTAATATGTGCCATGGAACCCAGCACATCGTGTTTTGCCAGATACAAGTCCATCTCGCGGTCACGGCCTACCGTAAAACGGTCGATTTCCTCGTTTACCTGGACATTCTTCTCCCAAAGTTTCTGAGCCATTTTCTTATTGTTTAAATTAATATGGAATCATAGCCAACATATCGGCCAATTTTTCTACTCCTTCCTGCAACGGCTTGGAAACCATCGCCTTCATGAACATATTCACCTCGGCACGGATAGTTACCCGCATCTTAGCCTGTTCTTCGCCCACCGGAAGAATCTGAATCCACAGATTCATGGGGACGGGCGATTTGTCGCCTTCGAACTTAATGCACTTCGGTTCCTCACGCTCGATAATGCGTAAGGTCAGACTAATACCTTGTACCTTGATAGTCAACGAGTCCTGGTCGAACGACATATCTTCCAATTTCCCTTCGAATTTATCCTTGAACTGTTCCAGGCGTTCACGGACAGATGCCAGATTATTCAAATCGGACAATTTATGATAGACACGTTCCTGACTGTATGGAACTTGCTTCACACTACTTTCAAACTGTACTGCCATAACAAAATAAAAATAGACACGGACTACACCGAGCCACGTCTCCCGAAAGAAACCGTGAATCCGTGCGATCCGTGTCCGGCTAATTATAAATTCAATAAATTATCATTTCCCAGTCCAATGAGCAGGATCCTGTCTCCAAGCCTGCAACACCGGAATATCTTCTTCCTTGATATAATCTGTCTTCAACGCAGCCTCCAGTACAGTATTGTAATTAGTCAGAGTTACCAGTTCTACCTTTGCATTTTTGAAGGCCTCTACAGAAACATCGAAACCATAAGTGAAAGAAGCAATCATACCGATTACTTCACATCCGTCACGGCGAATGGCTTCTACAGCTTTCAGGCTACTTCCACCGGTAGAGATAAGGTCTTCTACCACAACAACCTTCATACCCGGGCGCAATTCACCTTCAATCAGGTTTTCCAAACCATGATCCTTCGGACTTGAACGAACATACACGAACGGCAAGTTCAGTTCTTCAGCCACCAAAGCACCTTGCGCGATAGCTCCTGTAGCAACACCGGCAATGGCATCGGCATCACTGAACTTCTCAAGAATGGTACGACAAATTTCCAATTTCACGAAATTGCGGAGTGCAGG
Source organism: uncultured Bacteroides sp. (assembly GCA_900551645.1). Classification (GTDB taxonomy): domain Bacteria; phylum Bacteroidota; class Bacteroidia; order Bacteroidales; family Bacteroidaceae; genus Phocaeicola. The sequence continues at coordinate 29,376 of URWP01000005.1, read as the reverse complement.
ATAAGACAGTGTCTTGCGGTTATCGCAATAAATCGGAGATTTCCAACCGGAAGCCCATGTAAACGGGTTAGCAGGCTGAATCTTGACTGCTTTCACTTTCAGCAATTTTTCTGCAAATAATCTTTCCAAAGCTTTCATAACTTAACTAATATCTGATAAACGTTTTTGCAAAATTATGGAAATACATCTAGAATAGAAAATTTACGTGTATTATTTTTTTAAAAACTCATCAGAATGTTTCATTTGGCCCATGCTATCGTAACGACACTGATACGTATACCGGGGACCGAAGACAACGCATCGGCACAGGCCGTCAGAGTAGCTCCTGTAGTCAGTACATCATCTACCAGCAGGATATGTTTATACGCCAAGGAAACAGCTTGCGGAGTAGCCGCAAAAAGTCCATCGGTATTCTGCCAACGTTCATAACCCGACTTATGGGTCTGGGTGCGATTATTGTGAGTACGAACCAACACATCCGGACAAACCGGTATACCTGTCCTATCGGAAATACCTGCAGCCAGTAATCCACTCTGATTGTATCCCCGATGCCGCAACCGACGAGGATGCAAAGGAACCGGAACCAGACAATCTATTCCATCGAAAAAACCGGTTACAGACAATTCTGCCGCCAGCCAATTTCCCATTTGTCGACAAACTTTCCGTCTGCCATAATATTTCATACCATGCAGAATAGCTGCCACTACCCCTCCTTTGGCATAATAAAGCAACGAAGAAGCCCGTTCTACCGGGAATCTACCCCAAAAATGACGTTCCATGTCATTACCAGGCGTATTTCCTAACCCTGTAAAAGGCAAATCGGACAAACAGGACAAACAAACGACAGATTCATGAACCAACAGCTTCCTTCCACACCCCATGCAGATACGTGGAAAGAAAAAATCCTTAAAATCCGTCCACAGATTCATCGGCATCCACCTGCTTGACAACCTTCAGAATCTCATCCATCGTAAATCCACGTCCGGCAGCAAAGCGTATCAGTTTGGCATTCCGTTCATACTCAGATGCAGCCTTGACACTGCGGGCTTTCTGTTTCAGCACCCGCTCAAGTCCCTGAAAATATTCGCCTTCGTCAATTTCTTCCAGCCCCTCCTGAATCTGTGCTGAATCCAACTGCTTCATCCGGAGCGCTTGGGCAATCTTCAATCTGCCCCACTGGTTGAACCGATATTTATCCCTCACAAAAAAACGGCAAAACCGGACCGCATCCAGATAACGTTCCTTCTCCAGATGAGCGACAATGACAGGTATCTGTTCCTCATCTGCTCCCCATCTGCGCAATTTATCCATCACCTCCGACGGACACCGCTCAGCTGCCGAGCAATAGGCTTCCGCCTTGTTTATCCATTTCTTCAGTATATCCTCACTCATGGTCGTACTGCTTTTATCATCCGGTCATTCCCCGACAGGTCTTTCCGGAGTTCCACATCTACATATCCTATAGAACGCAATAATTCCACCGTTTCGCCTCCATAAGCCTGATTGATTTCATAATAAAGTGTTCCGGAAGAAACCAGTCGTTGCCAACCGATTTCTGCAATCCGTCGGTAGAATACCAACGGGTCATCATCGGGAACGAACAAGGCCAGCCCCGGTTCCCAATCCAGCACATTCCGCTCCATGGAATTTCTTTCCCTTTCGGCAATGTAAGGAGGATTACTTACCAGTATGTCTATCGGAAACACAGGGCAATCAGACTGAAGCACATCCACCTGCTGCAAAGTCACTTCTACACCATTCCGAGCCACATTCTCTGCCGCTACCTGCAAAGCCGCTTCGGAAACATCCCAGGAAAAGACACGGGGATTTTCCAGTCTGGCAGCCAAAGCTACAGAAATACAACCGCTACCCGTACCTACATCGAGTACCGTCTTTCCGGTTACACCCCGGTAATCGGCTACAATCCAGTCTACCAGTTCCTCCGTTTCAGGACGCGGAATCAATACAGCCGGACTTACTCTAAACGATAGGCCACAAAAAGTGGTTTCACCTATTATATATTGAAGAGGTTCATAACGTTTTACCCGTGACAGAATATCCTCCAGCCTCTCCCGGCTTTCTTTGGAAAAATTCGTATCTTTGCCCGCATACAAATCGGCAACAGACAAATGGAAACAATCTGTCAGAATCCATTTGCCCAATGCAGCAGCCTCACCGACAGAATAATATCCTGCCAAGGCCTTTTTAATATAATCATATATAGGATGCATAACTACGCAAAAGTACGAAAAAACCATCAAGATATGACAACAGACGAAAAATATATCCGCCGCTGCATCCAGCTGGCACGCAACGGCCTTTGTAACGCTGCTCCTAACCCTATGGTTGGTGCGGTTATCGTACATCAGGGCCGTATCATCGGCGAAGGATACCATGCCCGTTGTGGCGAAGGACATGCCGAAGTAAACGCTATCCGTTCTGTAAAGGATGAAAATCTTCTGAAAGAATCTACCATTTACGTAAGCCTGGAGCCCTGCTCTCACTATGGGAAAACACCTCCCTGTGCCGACCTGATTATCCGGAAAGGCATTCCACGGGTAGTAGTAGGATGTACAGACCCTTTCCCGCTGGTAGCCGGACGAGGCATCCGGAAGTTGAGAGAGGCTGGCATAGAGGTCAAAGTAGGCGTACTGGAAGAAGAATGTAAAGCACTGATTAAACGGTTCGTTACCCAAAACATCAGCAAACGGCCGTACATTACCTTGAAATGGGCCCAGTCGGCCGACGGTTTTATCGATGTGGAACGTACCTCCGGTCAGCCAGTAGTGCTTTCCACCCCTATCACCTCCATGTACGTGCATAAGCAACGGGCCGAACACCAGGCTATTCTGGTAGGAAGACGGACTGCCCTGCTAGACAATCCCTCACTCACGGTACGGAACTGGTATGGAAAGAATCCGTTACGGCTGGTCATTGACAAGGAACTCTCTTTACCTGCCGATTTGAAGTTGTTCGACAAAAGTGTTCCTACCGTCGTATTTACCGCCCGGGAGGCCATTTCAGAGCCTAATCTGACTTATGTGTCACTGGATTTCTCACAAAACATCCTTCCACAGATAATGGGCGAGCTGACAGAACGGAAAATCCAATCACTGCTGGTAGAAGGAGGAAGTCTTTTGCTCCAATCCTTCCTGGACGAAGAACTTTGGGATGAAATCTTTATCGAACACTCTACCCAAATACTCCGACGGGGAGTAGCAGCTCCGGCTGTAAAGGAGGGATACCCATGCGACTATGAACTCCGGGACAACAATATTTGTGTGAGTCATTACTACAGATGATATTCCATTCACTCAGACAACCCCATCCGGTGTTCAACCTCCAATAAGAAAATGTACGTTTCCCGCATACAGCATATATATCCTGCATGCGGGAAACGTACGTTCCAGACACAGAGGATACAAACTTTATACGGATACGTACATCATTTTATCCCCAACAAAACATAAAATGCGTGATTTGGTGGACAAAAAAGGCCCGTTTATCCATAATTTTATATAAAACTTGGTATAAAAGTGGAGATTCGCAAAAAAACTTTCTACTTTTGCAACTTGTAACAAAAGAACTCATTTACAAATGAAAATAAAGTTTTTACCGCTGATTGTTGGTTTATGCAGTACCGTATGGATGTTGACTTCATGTCTTAATGACGACGTTGAGGAAATTACCTACAGTTCAAACACCAGTATTACAGGCTTTTCTATAGGGACATTACACATCGAAAAGACAGGAATCGCCAAAGACGGCAGTGATAGTATCTTTACTGATACCATCAACTGCAGCAATTATCCTTTTACCATCGATCAGCTGAACCGGACCATCGAAAATAAGGATTCTTTACCGGTAGGTACGGATGTTACGAAAGTTCTGGCAAATATTACAGCCGACACTTATTACATTTATTATGAGAAACCGGACGGTTCGAGTGTAAAAGACACTCTGTGGACCAGCACAGACTCCATCGATTTCACCAAGCCTGTCACCTTGAAGGTGTTGGCCTATACCGGTATACTGGGAAAATCATATCAGGTGAAAGTGAATGTGCACAAGCAGGTTCCAGACTCTTTGCAATGGAGTTTCATAACCAATAAGTTTGACCAAGGCATAAAGCTACAACGCCAGAAAGCAGTGTATGCCGCCAATCATATCTATGTATTCGGCCAGAACACAGCCGGAGAAACTGTTATCCAGTGGTCTTCTATAAACAATGGAGGTATAACTGCCTGGCAGACACTTCCGGTTGAACTTTCCGGAATTGACAGTTATTCGGCAACAAGCTGGCAGGGGGCAGTCTACTTTGTGGCCAACAAACAGCTCTATCGCATTGACCCGTCTACAAACGACTGTACTCCAATCACAACAGATGCAGCAATCAGCCAACTGATTGTGGGAGGAGATGTACTTTATGCATTCAATGACCAACAGCAAAGCGGCTATCTGTCTACCGACTATCAATGGACAACAGATACCGATGCCGAAGCACTGAAACCTTTGGCAGGAAACCGCATTTCCTCAACGACATTCCCGGTCGAATACAATACGAGTATCAAACGACTGATAGCACTCAGCTATAATAATGGAACGGCAGAGGCAGATACTACGGCAGCAGTAGCCAACCGACTTTCTACCGAGAAGTCATGGAGCATCTATACACCAAACGACCCGGTCGTTTGCCCGAACCTGAAGAATATCTCCATGATTTATTACGACAAAAAGCTCTATGCATTCGGTGGAGGCAATGCCAAAGGTACTATCAAACCGTTCGAAGCCTTGTATTGTTCCATCGACAACGGTCTTTCATGGACAAAAGAAACAAGGAATATCATCTTCCCACAAAAGATATCTGATAGTAACCCGAATCTGAAACCTTTCACACAGTATTATACAGAAGGAGAAGGAACTTATTCCTGTGCTGTAGACGAGGACAATTTCATTTGGATAATTTGGGAAGACGGATCCATCTGCCGCGGCCGTATCAACCGCTTGGGATTCGCATCAAAATGGTAATCTTCTAAAAAGAGAGTAAAGACTATGCAATATCTAGAACAGCTGGATAAAAAACGGATTCCGTCACACATTGCCATCATTATGGACGGCAACGGACGCTGGGCCAAACAACGAGGCCAGATCCGCTCTTTCGGACACCAGGCTGGTGCAGAAACGGTACATACCATTGCCGAAGTTTCGGCACGGTTAGGGGTAAAGTTCCTGACTCTTTACACTTTCTCCACCGAGAACTGGAACCGCCCAGTCGACGAAGTAGCAGCCTTGATGAGTCTGCTCATGGATTCCATCGAAGAGGAAACATTCATGAAAAACAACATCAGTTTCCGGATTATCGGCGATACGGCCAAACTTCCATCCAATGTATTGGCAAGATTGGAGCAGTGTATTGAACGTACCTCCCATAATACAGGGATGTGTCTGACACTGGCACTGAGCTACTCGTCCAAATGGGAACTGACAGAAGCGATGAAACAGATCGTACAGGAAGTCATGGCCCACAAGCTGGACCCGAATACCATCGATGACAAAACCATCGACAAACACTTGGCTACATCCTATATGCCCGACCCGGACCTGCTGATCCGTACGGGAGGAGAAATACGATTAAGTAATTATCTGCTTTGGCAATGTGCCTATTCAGAACTTTACTTCTGCAATACGTTCTGGCCCGATTTCGGTGCGGAAGAACTTTACAAAGCAGTCTATGACTATCAACAACGAGAACGCCGTTTTGGCAAAACCAGTGAACAAATATAACCCAGAAACATGCGAAACCTTTTTCCAATTAGCTTGTTTACACTTGCTTGCTCATTCTGCCTTCCTGCCGAAATCTACGCACAGGAAGTGAATGATACGATTTATAAACCGACCATCCTCTACAACGGAACTCCCAAGCAATATGAGATTGCCGACATTCAGGTGGAAGGTGTAAAGAATTACGAGGACTATGTATTGATTGGAATTTCCGGTCTGGCTGTCGGACAAACCATTACTGTGCCGGGTGATGACATTACATCAGCCGTAAAACGGTATTGGCGACACGGATTGTTTTCATCCGTACAGATAACAGCCGAAAAGATTGTAGGTAATAAAATCTATCTGAAAATCTCATTGGCACAACGTCCGCGTATCACAGACATCGTATACCATGGTGTAAAGAAGAGTGAAAGAGAAGATCTGCAAGCAAAACTGGGACTGGTAAAAGGTAGCCAGATTACTCCGAACCTGATTGACCGTGCCAAGATTGTCATCAAGAAACATTTCAGCGACAAAGGTTTCAAGAACACGGAAGTCAATATCGTAGAACGTGAAGACCCGGCCAACAAGGAACAGGTCTATGTAGACGTATACATTGACAAGAAAGAAAAAGTCAAAGTGCACCAGATTACCATTGACGGCAATACGGTACTGACAGACAAGAAGCTGAAACGTGTCATGAAAAAGACCAACGAAAAAGGTAAGCTGATTAACCTGTTCCGTACCAAGAAATTTATCGAACAGAATTACGAAGACGACAAGCAGAAGATTATCGATAAGTACAACGAACTGGGTTACCGTGATGCTCAGATTGTCACAGACAGTGTATCGACATACGATGACAGGACTGTAGACGTATACATGAAAATTTACGAAGGAAACAAATACTACTTACGTGACATCACATGGGTAGGAAATACCGTATATCCTTCTGACCTGCTGAATGAACAGCTCCGGATGAAAAAAGGAGATGTATACAACCAGAAACTGCTGAACGACCGTATCTCGAACGATGAAGACGCTATCGGTAACAACTATTATAACCGTGGATATGTATTCTACCACCTTGACCCGGTAGAAGTCAATATCGACGGTGACTCTATCGACCTGGAAATGCGTATTACCGAAGGTCCGCAGGCAACTATCAGCCGCGTGCGTATCAACGGTAACGACCGTCTGTATGAAAACGTAGTCCGCCGTGAACTCCGTACACGTCCGGGCGACCTGTTCAGTAAAGACGCGCTGGAACGTTCATACCGTGAAATTGCCCAGATGGGACACTTCAATCCGGAAAATATCCAACCGGACGTACAGCCTAATGTACAGGACGGTACGGTAGACATCAACTGGAATCTGGAATCCAAAGCCAACGACCAGGTAGAATTCTCCGCCGGTTGGGGACAGACAGGTATCATCGGTAAGCTGAGTCTGAAGTTCACTAACTTCTCGTTTGCCAACCTGTTCCGCAAGAACGACAACTTCCGTGGATTCCTGCCACAAGGAGACGGACAGACACTGACCATCAGCGGACAGACCAACGGTAGCTACTATCAGTCATACAGCATCTCCTTCCTCGACCCATGGTTCGGAGGCAAACGTCCGAATTCACTTTCTGTATCGGCGTTCTATTCTGTACAGACAGACGTTAGCAGCCAGTATTATAACTCTGCTTATCTGAACAACTATTATAATTATCTATACAGTTACGGTAATTACTACGGCAACTACTATAATAATTACGAATCATATTACGACCCGGACAAATCCATCAAGATGTTCGGTATATCATTAGGATGGGGTAAGCGTCTGAGATGGCCGGATGACTACTTTACACTGATGGCAGAGCTGTCATACCAACGGTTCATCCTGAAAGACTGGAGCTACCTGTATATCAAGCTGAACAACGGACAGTACATGAATACCGGTAACTGTAATAACCTGAGCCTGAACCTGACTCTGTCACGTAACTCTACCGATAACCCGATTTTCCCGCGTTACGGTTCTGAATTTACGGCTTCTTTGCAGATTACACCGCCGTATTCACTCTTCAGCAAGAAGGATTACTCCACTTACGGAAAAGACAATTACGATGAAGCTGCTAGCATGTACCGCTGGATTGAATACCACAAGTGGAAATTCAAAGCAAAGACTTATACCGCACTGATGGATATCCAGAAATGTCCGGTTATCATGACCCGTACGGAATTCGGTCTGTTAGGACACTTCAACAAATATAAACGTTCTCCGTTCGAAACCTTCTATGTAGGTGGTGACGGTATGACCGGATATAGCTACAACTACGCTTCAGAAACTATCGCCCTCCGTGGTTATGAAAACGGTGCATTGACACCATACGGAAGCGAAGGTTATGCATACGTACGTTTGGGCGCCGAACTCCGTTATCCGCTGATGCTGGAAAACTCTACCAGTATCTACGCACTGGGATTCGTCGAAGCCGGTAATGCCTGGAACAACGTTTCCGATTTCAACCCGTTCAAGCTGAAACGTTCGGCTGGTGTGGGTGTACGTATCTTCCTGCCGATGATTGGTATGATGGGTATTGACTGGGCCTATGGTTTCGACAAGATCAACGGTTCCATGCAGTATAGTGGTAGCCAGTTCCACTTCATCATCGGACAAGAATTCTAATGAACCAACTTTAACGATTTAAAAGCCAACATTATGAAGAAAGTTATCCTGACAGTCGTCATCGCCCTCACAGGCATGATTACAGCGCAAGCCCAACGCTTTGCACTGATTGATATGGAATATATCCTGAAGCATATTCCGGCATACGAACAGGCTAACCGGCAAATGGAAAGTCTGTCGCAGCAATACCAGAAAGAAATAGAAGCCAAAGGACAAGAAGCCAAATCTCTGTACGAAGCCTATCAGCAATCGGCCAGTACTTTATCGGACAGTCAACGGACTGAAAAGGAAAACGCCATCGTAGCCAAAGAAAAGGAAGCGGCCGACCTGCGCGCAAAATACTTCGGTCCGGAAGGCGAACTGGCCAAAAAACAAAAGGAACTGATAACTCCTATCCAGGATGCTATCTACAATGCCGTAAAGACTGTCGCCACCCAGCAAGGTTACGATGTGGTATTCGACCGTGCTTCGGACCAAAGCATGATATTTGCCTCCCCACGCATCGATATCAGTAATGAAATCCTTTCTAAATTAGGATATTCAAATTAATTTTATACATTTGCAGCCGAAAGAAACCTTATCAGTAAAATCAAATAAAACAAGGAATAAGATTATGTTGAAAAAAATTGCATTATTACTTTTGCTCATCGCTCCGATGAGTGTATTCGCTCAGAAGTTCGCACACTTCAAGTCAATGGACATTATCCCGGTTATGCCGGAATACGCAAAGGCTCAGACCGATATCCAGGCTATGCAGAAACAATACGAAGACGAAATCAAACGTGCTTCAGACGAGTTCAACAAGAAATTCGCTGAATACCAGCAGGAACAGAAAAACCTTCCTCAGAACATTCAGGAACGTCGTCAGAAAGAATTACAGGAATTGTCTGAAAAAGGAATGCAGTTCCAGCAGGACGCACAGCAGCAGTTGCAGAAAGCTTACGCTGACATGATGGAACCGATTTATCAGAAAATGGAAGACGCTGTAAAAGCTGTAGGAAAAGCCGGTGCTTATACATACGTATTCGACTTGAACAGAACTGACATCCCTTACATCGATGAAACAGCTTCTAAAGACATTACCAACGATATCAAAACCAAATTAGGTATCAGCCTGACAGCTGTTCCGGCTACTCCGGCAGCAACACCAGCTCAGTAAGAAACTGAAAGTCCGGTTTCCGGACTCAATCTCCCATAAAAGCGAAGCAAAGAATCCGGAACGTATTCATGCTTCGCTTTCTTCTTTTTGAACCGAACGCTAAAGAAACTGACATGTCACCATTCTCTGCTCTTTCCGGACCTATCGGAGTCTTTGATTCCGGTTACGGAGGCCTTACCATTCTGAGTAAGTTCCGCGAACTCCTTCCCAAATACGACTATATCTATTTAGGCGACAATGCCCGTACCCCATACGGTACCCGTTCTTTCGAAGTCGTCTACGAATTTACACTACAAGCGGTGCGAAGACTCTTCGATCTGGGCTGTCCGCTGGTCATACTAGCCTGCAACACGGCTTCGGCCAAAGCTCTCCGCAGCATTCAGCAGAATGATTTGCCACACCTGGCGCCTGATCCGTCCGACAGCCGAATCTCTTGGAGAACTGACGAAAACACGTCATGTAGGTATTCTGGCAACAGCAGGTACCATCAAATCCGAATCGTACCCGCTGGAAATCCGTAAGCTCTATCCGGACATCCAGGTTACCGGTATGGCCTGTCCGCTTTGGGTACCTCTGGTAGAAAACAATGAATTCGATTCACCGGGAGCCGATTATTTTGTCCGGAAATATGTAAATAACCTGCTGGAAAAAGACCCGGACATTGATACTATTGTATTGGGATGTACACATTATCCCTTGCTCTATAAGAAAATCAGACAATACACACCCGCACACATCCGGCTGGTAGCACAAGGAGAATATGTCAGCAACAGTTTGAAAGATTACCTGAAACGGCATCCGGATTTGGACGAACGGTGTACCAAGAATCACCGCTGCGAGTTCCTGACTACAGAATCAGTAGAAAAATTTCAGGAATCGGCCTCGGTATTCCTGCATGAAAAAATACAAGTAACCAGCATCACCTTGGAATAAGGTGCATGCCGGTTATTTTTTTAACAGGCGCTTACTGAGATACCGCACAGGATACCAGACGGAAAGAAAACCAATCAGCAGTACAGTAACGAACACGAGAACGACATCGCTTCCATGAACGCTGACCGGATAGGCATCTACCACAAAGCTTCCGGAATCTCCCAGTGAAATCAATCCGTATTCCTGCTGCAGGAAACAAAGCAACAACCCCAGCACTATACCGGCAACAGCCCCGAAAAAGGAAATCATACGCCCCTCAAAGAGGAAAATACGGACTATCTGCCTGTCGCTGGCTCCCAGGTTACGTAAAGTCACTACATCATCCCGCTTGTCAATAATCAGCATCGATAAAGAACCGATGACATTGAAGCAGGCAATCATCAGGATAAATGTCAGAAACAAGTAAGAAATAAGTTTTTCTACCTTCATGATACGGAATGTATCGGCTTGCTGTTCATAGCGGTCGAGAACCTGAAAATCCGGCCCCAGATATTCCCTCAGTTTCTCCTTGAAGTCATCCTCATCCACCGAAGGCTTCAATTTCAGATTCAAGGCACTGATTTCTGTGGTATACTGAAATAACTCCCTTGCAAAGTCCAGAGAAGTCAATACATAGCTACCGTCATATTTCTCCTGATTGACCGCAAACAACAGACCGGAGGAAAACAAATCTCCCTCTGTAAAGCTCGCTGCCGGATTGGCCATATTGACCTTAGCTCCCCGCTTGGGAGCATAAATCTCTAACGGGTCCAGGAAACGCACACCCGTACCTAAAGTAGCGGCCAACTGAATACCCGGTATCGCATAGTGAGCCACCTCATCATGTAATAACAGTTCACCACGGCCGTATAGAATACTGTCAATGGGAGTCAACTTATCAAATGAATCTTCTACCCCACGAATGACAGCCATCGCCTGATGTCCGTTATATTGCACCATGGCATAATCTTCCAACGACTCCATGGCTACTTCCACTTCCGGCATCCTACGGACCTGAAGAATCCGCTCATCCTGACCATCAAAAACCTTCCCGGCCGCAGCCGTCACCTTTAATTGCGGATCGAATGCCGTAAAAAAAGTAGTGACCAGATCCTGAAAACCATTGAAGACCGAAAGAGTACAGACCAAAGCCAGTGTAGCCAAAGCGACACCACACACCGAAATAGCCGAAATCACATTAATGGCATTGTGTGATTTCTTGGAAAACAAATATCTGCGGGCAATATAAAAAGGAAAATTCACGGAGACTTATTTTTATCGACTGAAAAAGAAAAACACAGGCTCTATCATCCCATTCCGTCAGGAACAGGGACACATAGCCTGTGTTCTCCCTCCATATTATTTCTTCAACAACTCATCTATCTTCTCTACATAATCCAGCGAATCATCTACAAAGAACTTCAGTTCCGGAATGATACGCAACTGGTGGCGTACACGGTTGCCCAACTCAAAACGGATAGCCTTCATGTTTCCATTGATGTTCTTGACAATCTCTTCGCTCCGTTCCGAAGGGAACACACTGAGATATGCCCGTGCATAACTCATATCCGGACTGATACGTACGGTACTTACTGATACCAGCACGCCCGGCATTGCCTTGGTCTGCAACAGGAAAATCTCGCTCAGCTCCTTCTGAATCAGACGAGCAATCTTATTCTGTCTGGTTGTTTCCATATAATCATTATTTTTTTCGGATGATAGTCAGTCCGTCGCGCAGCGGAAGTATCACTTTCTCCACCCGCTCATCGGCCGCTACCAAATCATTGAACTTCTTGATTCCGATGGTCTGCAGGTCTGTATGATGGGGTTCTTCCAACACGTGACCGTCCCATAGGGTATTATCTGCCAGGATATATCCACCCGAAGGCATCTTCTTCAGAACCATCTCGTAATAATCTACATAGAACCGTTTGTTTCCGTCCATGAATACCAGATCGAACTGTAAGTCCATCTGCGGTACCATTTCCATTACATCACCGATGTAGAAACGGATTTTATCGGCATACGGAGAATTCTCGAGCCAAGGACGGGTAAAGTCCTCCTGTTCATCATTGATTTCAAAGGTATGGAGCATTGCTCCTTCTTCCAGCCCTTCGGCCAGACAAAGTGCCGAATATCCACTGTAGGTACCGATTTCAAGTACCTGTTTCGGACGTATCATCCGCACAAACATCTTCAGCATACGTCCCTGCAGATGTCCCGAAGCCATACGGGGACGCAACAGTTTGACGTGCGTCGCCCGATACAAAGCTTTCAGGTAGTCTCCTTCTTCGTCTATATGCTGTAATATATACTCATCCAGAGCGTCCGTTTCTTTCATACCTTATTAATTAAAGATAACGGTTACGGTTAGGCAATACGTAATCATCAGCATTTTTCAGTACATCATCCACCTGGTTGATTTCAAGGAATGAAGTACGGGTTCCCATCTTTCCACCACTCAGATAAGCCACCATATCATTACGTGACAATACACCATCGTCCAACAGCTTACGCAACGCAGTGAAATAATATTCCTGACCGTTAGCCTTCTCCGGCATATAGATAGCCTCTACACCGTATGACAAAGCCAGGTGACGCATCGTCTTTTCATTGTAACAAATAGCCAATACAGGATATTTACCACGGAAAGCAGCCAGGTTACGGGCAGTCAGACCACTGAAACTGTCTGTAATGATGGCACGGATAGGCATCAGCGTAGTAGCACGGACAGCCTGTTTAGCCAGGAAGCTGGTTACATTGGTATTTTCCGGAGTCAATGGAATAGGAATATCGTTTTCTTCCATCTTGTCTTTTTCAGCCTGAGCAGCGATCTTGGCCATTGTTCTGACAGCCTCTACCGGATATTTACCGTAAGCAGTTTCACCACTCAGCATCAAAGCATCGGTACGGTAATAGATAGCGTTTGCAATATCAGTCACCTCAGCACGGGTAGGACGCGGATTGTTGATCATGGTATGCAGCATCTGAGTCGCAACGATAACCGGCTTACGGGCCAGAATACATTTCTTGATCAGTTTACGCTGGATACCCGGAATACGTTCCTGTGGAACTTCGATACCCAGGTCACCACGGGCTACCATCACACCGTCTGCCACTTCCAGAATCTCGTCTATATTATCTACACCTTCCTGGTTTTCAATCTTAGCGATAATCTTGATGCCGCTGTTATGCGCATCCAGGATTTCACGGATATCAAGTACATCCTGTTTGTTACGTACAAAAGAGTGTGCAATGAAATCGATATCTTTTTCAATGGCATACAGGATGTTATTACGGTCCTTTTCTGTCAATGAGGGCAAATTGATACGTACTCCCGGAACATTTACACTTTTACGGCTTCCCAAAGTTGCATCGTTGGTCACTTCACAGAATAATGTATCTTCATTTTTATCAACGACCTTCAAAGCCAGCTCACCGTCATCAATCAATACGGATACTCCGATATTCAAGTCATGCACAAAATTCGGATATGTAACCGCAATACACTCACGGGTTGTTTCCTGATCAGGATTACCTACAATCTTTACCTTATCACCAGTCTTAAAATCAATAGGGCCTTCCGCACTTGCAGTAGTACGTACTTCAGGACCTTTTGTGTCCATCAGGATAGCGATGCGATTGGATACCTCACGGACATTCGCAATCAGTTTCTCGAACCCTTCACGATTGGCATGGGCCGTATTCATACGGACAACATTCATACCAGCCTGAAACAGGTCTCTAATAAAATCTACTTCACAACGCAAGTCCGAAATGGACGCAACGATTTTTGTTTGTTTGAGCATCATATGGTTCTAATCTAAAACTAATTATTGTCAACATGTATAAGAGCTTCCACGCCTAATCGGTACGAGTCAAGACCAAAGCCACAAATGACTCCCAGACAGGCACATGATATCATGGACTTATGGCGGAACTCCTCCCGCTTATGTACATTAGAGATATGTACTTCAATTACCGGAGTGGTAACGGCACGAATCGCATCTTGTAAAGCGATTGAAGTATGCGTATAAGCACCGGCATTCAAAATGATTCCATCGTAAGAAAATCCGACCTCATGGATTTTATTAATCATCTCTCCCTCTACGTTCGATTGATAATAAGCAAACTCAATCTCCGGATAAGACGATTTCAGTGTCTCCAGATAATCTTCAAACGAAGTGGCTCCATAAATGGAAGGCTCCCGCTTTCCCAATAAGTTGATATTGGGACCATTTATAATTTGTATTCTCATTTTGTATAAAACTTGAACTTTAATATCTTTGTTCAAAGAATTTGGGACAAAGATACGAAAAAGAAATGAAATACCCCGACAATAAAAACGGAAAGATAATAATAAAGTATAAGCAATACTTAAAACTTGAAAAATCACTCTCAGAGAACACCGTACAAGCCTATCTGGCCGACCTTGACAAACTGCAGGCATATCTGACTCTGGAGGAATTAAGTTTTACAGAAGTGACCCTAGATATACTGGAACATTTCTCTGCTGGTTTACATGACATAGGTATCCATCCGAGGTCACAGGCACGTATTCTCTCGGGTATCCGGTCATTTTATCATTTCCTGCTACTGGAAGACTATATCCAACAAGACCCCACAGAACTGCTGGAATCTCCACAAATAGGAAAACATCTGCCGGATGTGCTGACCGTAGAAGAAATTGATGCCCTGATAGGAAGCATTGACCGAAGTACACGCGAAGGCCAACGCAATTGTGCGATTCTGGAAACGCTCTACAGCTGCGGTCTTCGTGTCTCCGAATTGTGTAACCTGAAATTCTCAGACCTCTATTTGAAGGAGGGATTTATAAAGGTAGAAGGAAAAGGGAACAAACAACGGCTGGTCCCGATTTCTCCACGGGCCATCAAAGAGCTGAATAACTATTTTCCAGTCCGTGGAGAAGGGCTGGTTAAACCCGGCTATGAGGATTATGTATTCATCAGCCGTTTCGGGAAAAACATCTCCCGCATCATGGTCTTCCACATCATCAAGGAACTGGCCGATCAGATTGGACTCAAAAAACGAATCAGCCCGCACACATTCCGCCACACCTTTGCAACACACCTGCTGGAAGGTGGCGCCAATCTACGTGCAATCCAATGCATGCTGGGACACGAAAGCATTGGAACCACTGAAATTTATACACACATCGACCGCAACCGTTTACGTCAAGAAATCATCGAACATCATCCTCGGAACATGAAAAACTAAATAAAAAGACGTATCAGAGCCGTAATTAAAGAAAAAATTAAATCATCATCAAAAAAAAGCAGGAGTAAAGATTAACAAAATCAGACTTTTTCTTATCTTTGCCCCCAAAATTAGGCTTAACCTAAATGAACGAAGAAAATTTTTTATAAAACAATTTTTAATATTTAAAACATCATGATTAAAAAGTTGTATTTGCCTTTAGTGGCATTGTTGGTTCTCGCTCTTTCTTCATGCGGTAAGATGGGCGAGTTGTCTGCCGACTACTTCACAACGAACCCTGAGGTTCTGGAAGCAGTAGGAGGTAAAGTTCCTGTAACCATTACAGGTAAGTTCCCCGAAAAGTACTTCAAGAAAAACGCAATTGTTGAAGTTACTCCGGTCCTGAGATGGAATGGCGGCGAAGCAAAAGGCCAGTCTGCAACATTCCAGGGTGAAAAAGTAGAAGGAAACGACCAGACTATCTCTTACAAAGCTGGTGGTACTTATACGATGAAAGCTTCTTTCGACTATGTTCCGGAAATGGCTAAATCTGAATTGTACCTGGATTTCAAGATTAAGAGAGGCAAAAAAGAATACACTATCCCTTCTGTAAAAATTGCAGACGGTGTAATCGCTACTTCTGAACTGCCTACTGTAGGTTCTGCCAATGCCGCATATGCAGCAGATGCATTCCAGCGTATCATCAAACAGGCTCAGCAGGCTAACATCATGTTCTTGATTCAGCAGGCTAACTTGCGTGCAAGTGAATTGAAGTCTGACAGCCTGAAAGCATTCAACAAGAAAGTTGTTGAAGTTGCAGGTGACACTAAGAACTTCAAACTGAACAACATCGAAATTTCTGCATACGCTTCACCTGATGGTGGTGTTGAACTGAACACTGGTCTGGCTGAAAAACGTCAGGACAACACTGAAACTTACCTGAACAAAGAATTGAAGAAAGGTAAGATCGAAACTCAGGTTGATACTAAGTACACTGCTCAGGACTGGGAAGGCTTCCAGGAACTGGTTTCTAAATCAAACATCCAGGATAAAGACCTGATTCTGCGTGTTCTTTCTATGTATCAGGATCCAGAACAGCGTGAAACTGAAATCAAGAACATTTCTTCAGTTTACAAGACTTTGGCTGACGAAATCCTGCCTCAGTTGCGTCGTGCTCGCTTGACTGCTAACTACGATGTTATCGGCCGTAGCGATGAAGAAATCAACGAAGCATTTGATACTGATGCTAAGGTATTGAGCGTAGAAGAATTGTTGTATGCTGCTACTCTGACTAACGACAATGCTCGTAAAGAAGCTATCTATAAGAAAACTGTTGAATTGTATCCGAACGATTGCCGTGCATACAATAACTTGGGTATGATGGCATACGCTGCTGGTGACAAGGCTGCTGCTGAAAACTATTTCAAACAGGCTTTGAGCAAGAATGCAAACTCTGCAGAAGCTAACACCAACATGGGTCTTTGTGAACTGGTTAAAGGTAATGTAGCTAACGCTGAAACTTACTTGAGCAAATCTACAGGTGCCAACACTGCTAACGAAGCTCTGGGTAACCTGTACATCAAACAAGGTCAATACGACCGCGCTGTAAATGCATTCGGTGATACTAAGACTAACTCTGCTGCTTTGGCTCAGATCTTGGCTAAAGACTATAACAAGGCTAAGAACACACTGAACGCAGTGAAGAATCCGGACGCTTATACAGATTACTTGATGGCTATCGTAGGTGCTAGAACAAACAATGCTGACTTGGTTAAGTCAAGCATGGCTAAGGTTGCTCAGAAAGATGCTACTTTGGCTGCTAAAGCACAAGACGACCGCGAATTTGCTAAATATGCAAACGAAATCAAATAATACTGATTTTCTCATACTATAAAAGAGCCGGGGTGATTCTCATCCCGGTTTTTTTATGCCTTGACTTATCCCGATTATTTATAAATATCCGATAAAACCAATGTCAATCGGATTTATTTATGTATTTTCGCAGCATTAATATTCACATCATGCGCAAAATCATATACTTGTTATTCATTGTCTCACTCATGAACGTGCTACCAGCATGCTCAGGAAAAGACAGTTTCTTACTGAAAGGAGAATTAACAGATTCTGTTTCATTTCATGAACCCATTTTGGTTATATACGATGATCCGGAAGCAAAACTTGATACCATATTCCCCAAAAAAGGGAAGTTCACCTACCAATTGTCCCCTGATACTTTAATATTAATCCGCCTCGTTAATAAAGAGGGACAAGCCATTCCCATTTTTGCAAACAAAGGATGGAAAGTACAACTCAAAGGAACATTTGAGAAACCTGATTTAAAAGGTGATGGCGCTAATTTAGAATTTCAGGAATTCTTAAAATCCGTCGTACCTCTTCAAGGTAACGAGAAAGCTGAATCCAAAGAAGCTGAAAAATTTATCAGAAATCATCCGCAATCAGTTGTTTCTGCCTACCTGCTGGACCGCTATTTTATCCAAAAACCGCATCCGGATGTAGAGCATATCCAAAAACTCATCAGCCCATTGAGCGGTAATGTAAAAGACAGCCGTATACTCAATGTTGCCATGAAATCACTCCCCACAAAAGATTTATCAACGATTACACATCTGAGTTATTACTCTTGCAAAGACCGGAAGGGAAAATACATCTCCTGGAACAGCAGCAATGACAAACATGAATATATTCTGGTTAATTTTTGGGCTAGCTGGAGCCCAAGCAGTCTGACAGAACGTAAAGAATTAGAAACACTGGTTGATTCTTTACCCAAGAACACACTGAAAGTTCTGAATATATCACTAGATCTCCAAAAGGAGCAATGGCTTAATGCTTGCAAACCAGACACCACCTCATGGATAGAAACCTGCGACTTCAAAGGATGGGAAAATCAACTGGTAAAGCAACATAATATAAACCGACTACCAGCAAATATCTTGATTGACAAGAATCGGAAAATCATCGGAACCGATTTGAATGAAGCAATGCTCAAGCAAGAGCTCAAAAAAATACAAGAAGAAAAAAAGAAGGAAAAAGAAAAGAAAGCATAAAATCAATATGTAGAAGGGGGAAAGATTTCTCCCTTCTGTCGTTTATACCTTTATAATAAAAGGGTATAAATAAAATGTTAGTAAAACTTTATACAGCCGCCGTACAAGGAATCGACGCTACACTTATCACCATTGAGGTAAACAGTTCACGCGGAATCAAATTCTTCCTGGTAGGACTTCCGGATTCTGCTGTCAAAGAAAGCCACGAACGCATCATCTCTGCTCTCCGCGTAAACGGCTATCGCTTCCCTTCCTGCCAGATTATAGTCAACATGGCCCCAGCAGATATTCGCAAAGAAGGAGCATCCTACGACCTTCCACTGGCTATTGGTATCCTGGCTCTCACTGAAACAGTAAAAGCCGACCTGCTGGACCAATATCTTATCATTGGAGAATTGAGTCTTGACGGTAGCCTGCAACCTATCCGTGGTGCCCTTCCCATTGCCATCACTGCCCGTAAGCAAGGTTTTAAGGGCCTCATCCTCCCTCAACAGAATGCCCGTGAAGCAGCCGTTGTCAATAACCTAGATGTATATGGAGCCAGCAACATCACCGAGGTCATCGGTTTCTTTAACGGTGAAAAGACTTTGACTCCTACGGTTGTAAACACCCGTGAAGAGTTCTTTTCCCGTCAGGAAGAAGTTCCGTTCGACTTTGCTGATGTAAAAGGGCAGGAAAGTGTAAAACGAGCCTTGGAAGTAGCAGCAGCTGGCGGACACAACCTGATTATGGTCGGCCCTCCGGGTAGTGGGAAATCCATGATGGCCAAACGTCTCCCCGGTATTCTTCCGCCCTTATCTTTAAAAGAAAGTCTGGAAACCACCAAAATTCATTCTGTGGCAGGAAAACTGACTAAAGGTAGTTCACTCATTACTACCCGACCATTCCGAGGCCCACATCACACCATTTCTCAAGTGGCAATGGTAGGTGGAGGAGCAACTCCGCAACCAGGTGAAATCAGTCTGGCTCACAACGGAGTCCTATTCCTCGACGAACTTCCGGAATTTAATCGAAGTGTACTGGAAGTCTTGCGCCAACCTCTGGAAGACCGACACATCACCATCTCCAGAGCCCGATATACACTGGAATATCCGGCAAGCTTTATGCTGATAGCTTCCATGAATCCCTGCCCCTGCGGTTACTACAATCATCCGACACGCCCTTGCGTCTGTAACACCGGACAAGTACAACGCTATCTCAACAAGATTTCTGGTCCACTATTGGATAGAATAGATATTCAAATTGAAATTGTACCGGTTACTTTCGAAAAAATGTCCGGACAGGAACGAGGAGAGTCCAGTACTTCCATCCGTGAACGGGTCATCCATGCCCGTCAGATACAGACCGAACGATTTGCTCACATACCAGACGTGCATTGCAATGCACAAATGACTCCTAAACTGTTGCAACAATATGCCCAACCCGATACACATGGGCTTGAACTGTTACGGAACGCCATGACACGCCTCAACTTGTCTGCCCGCGCATACGACCGCATCTTGAAAGTAGCTCGTACTATTGCCGACCTGGACGGAAGCTCTCAGATACAGACCAGTCATCTGGCAGAAGCCATCAGTTACCGCAACCTGGATAGGGAAAACTGGGCAGGATAGGCCAAACATTGAATAAATAAAAACGAAACAATAAAACAACAGAAACGAAACACATTCATCATCTTGTTTCATTCGATTGTAGCATTTACGAAACATCCACCCAGTACCTTTGCACTATCAAAAAAAGTAAAATTATGAAAAAGACATTTATTTTTTTATGTGCATCCATGGTTCTGCAAGCAACGGCTTCATTCGCCACGACCAATGAACCGGTAAAAGAAAATGTAGTTTACAACACCACTACATCGAATGAAACTGCTACTAAATGGGAATTCTATTCCGCTCACGAAGACCCTTCTCCTGAACTTCTTGAAGGCATTACCTCCAACAAGTACAGTAAAAGAGTATCTTATTTTTACAATTTATTCAAAGATACTTATGTAGTCAAAGAAGAAGTTGTTCCCGGTGACCCGACCAGACGTACCGTAATTCGTAAACCAGAAATCTATAATGCCGTAAAAAGCATTGAAAAAGCTCTCAACAAATCTGTAAAAAAACACGAAATCAGTGAAAAAGAATCAGAACAGCTATTCTATCATGTGCTGAAGGTTTCTTTAGCTGCCATCGATTCGGAAAGCGACTCATTCGAAGAGTCACTTGATGCACACCGTAAAGATACAAAAGCACTACTTGCACTCTTCCAACAGGTGAATCTAAAAGATCTTTATTGATACCCAATTTTAATTTGACTTCACGACCAACATATGAAAGCAACATTAGGTATTGTCTTTCTGTGCCTGCTATCTTCCATCAACGCATGGGCACAGAATATTAAGGTAACAGGTATAGTAACAGATAATGAAGGGGCTCTGATTGGAGCTACTGTCACAATCAAAGGTAATGCTTCAACGGGAACTGTAACCGACATGGACGGACGGTATGAAATCAATGTACCAAGTAACGGAACACTGGTATATTCATACATGGGCTATAATGATCAGGAAAAAGAAGTAAACGGACAGTCTGTCATCAATGTAAAAATGACCGACGAGATACAGGCCATTGACGAAGTAGTGGTAACTGCCATCGGAATCAAACAACAGAAAAAGAAAATCGGGTACACTACCCAGCAAGTCAATACAGAAGCACTTGACCAACCGGGGACAGTCAATGTAGGTAACGCACTGTCCGGACAAATTGCAGGTCTGACTGTAACCAATCCGACCGGAATATTCCAGGCTCCGAGTTTTACACTACGCGGAAAGACACCACTGATGGTTATTGACGGTGTACCTGTAGAATCAGACTTGTTCGATGTTTCTCCAGAAAATATTCAAAGCATCAATGTTCTGAAAGGCACAGCGGCAGCAGCCTTATATGGTTCAAGGGGAAAAGACGGTGCTATCCTGATAACCACCAAACTGGCCGATAAGGAAGGTCTGACTGTAAAAGCCGGATTATCTACCATGGTAACAGCCGGATTCACCGTATTTCCAGAAACACAAACTGAATTCGGCTCAGGTTCAAACGGACAATATGCCTTTTGGGATGGAGCAGACGGAGGTATCTCTGATGGCGATATGACTTGGGGACCTCGTTTCGAAGGTCAGAAAATCGCCCAATGGAACAGTCCTATCCGCAACAAAGAGACCGGAGATATCATTCCCTGGTGGGGAGATGTCAGTGGAACCATCTATGACGACCAATCCAAGTATGAACGTGTACCTATCACTTGGGAAGCTCACGACAATCTGAGAGATTTCCTTCAGACCGGTATCATTACCAAGGCTACATTTTCTGTTGCAAATAAGAGTAAAAAGGCCAATTTCAATTTTAACGGCGATTTCTCACAACAGAAAGGCCAAGTACCTAATACTTCTGTCTATACAGGAGGCTTGAATTTCAACAGCATGTATCATTTAAGTGATGCTGTAACACTCTCGGCCAACTTGTCCTACAATAAAGTATATTCTCCTAACTATCCACGCTACGGATATGGACCTAAAAACCATATGTACACCATTTTGCTTTGGATGGGTAACGATGTCAACGGAAAGGAACTGGCAGCCCACCACTGGCGTCCCGACGCAGAAGGAGAACGACAAGCCAACTACAACTATGCCTGGTACAACAACCCTTATTTCGCCACCTACGAACTGACACAAGTACATGATCGTAACGTAACCAACGGACAGGTGAAACTGAACTGGGACATCATGCCTGGGCTGAGCATACAAGGACGCGCAGCAGGACGTCTGGAAGACACCTTCGAAGATATGAAATCGCCGAAATCATACATGAACTACGGTGATTCCCGCAACGGTGACTATAAAACCTGGAACACAGACCAACTGGATATCAACACCGATGTGCTGATTACTTATACCCGCGCCTTCAACAAAAATTTTGCATTGACTGTCAATGCCGGTTCTTCACTCTACTATCGCCAAATCCGCAATGAATACCAGGCAACCGACGGTCTGATAGTACCGGGTGTATACAACATGGGCAATAGCCTGAATCCCGTTTCGGCCACCAATTCCATGAACGAGAAAGCCATCGAAAGTGTATACGGTTCTGTCAATCTCGACTTGTTTGATGGTGTCTATCTGACTCTGACCGGACGTAACGACTGGTCGTCTACCATCATCAAAGGGAACAACTCCTACTTCTATCCTTCTGTTTCAGTAAGTGCAATGCTCGACCAGTACATTAGTCTTCCGTCATGGATGGATTACCTGAAAGTAAACGGTGCATGGGCACAGGTATCCAGCGACCTTGACCCTTATTCTTTGTATGCTACTTATTCTAAAGGAACTCTCTACGGAAGTACCCCTTCAGTCACTTACCAGTCAGATC
Organism: uncultured Bacteroides sp.; assembly: GCA_900551645.1. Lineage (GTDB taxonomy): Bacteria > Bacteroidota > Bacteroidia > Bacteroidales > Bacteroidaceae > Phocaeicola. The sequence goes on along the minus strand of URWP01000005.1, from coordinate 6,178 downwards.
TGTTGAATGCCAACATCCTTCCTCAGAAGACTACCTCGTATGAAATCGGCCTTTCGACTTCTTTTCTACGTAATCGCCTCGGTCTGGATGTAACCTATTATCACATGATTGACAATAACAGCATCATCCAGCTTCCCATTTCCATTGCTTCCGGTTTCAATAACCGTTATGTCAACGGAAACACTTATACCACCAACGGAGCCGAACTGATAGTTACAGCTACCCCAATCCAAAGCAAACGATTCACCTGGAACCTGTCTACCAACTGGAGTACCAACATCCGCAGACTGACTGAAATCTATGGAGGTCAGGAAAAATACGGTGACCTGAAACTAGGCGACCGTGCCGATGCCATGTATGCTACCGAATGGGAAAAGACTCCTGACGGACAACTGATTCTGGACAGCAACGGAATGCCTACCCAAAGCGCATTCAAGAGTTATATCGGCAATCAGGATCCCGATGTACGTTTCGGATTACAGAATACCTTTAAGTTCAATCATTTTACTGTAAATGTAGATATGGATGGAGCTATCGGAGGAACACTGATTTCAACCACAATCCAGAAGATGTGGTGGGGAGGTAAACATCCGAAATCCACAATGTACCGCCAGGAAGAATATGACAACGGAGGAAAACCTATCTATGTACCCGAAGGTGTAAACATTGTAAGCGGTGAAGTAACCTATGATGTCAATGGTAACATTATCAGCGACACCCGTGAATACAAGAAAAATGGAACCGCAGTCAATATTCAGACTTGGGCTCAAAACTATCCGTACCGCGCTGTTGTACGTACCAGCGAAAGCGAACTGTTCGCCAACACTTTCAGTCGTTCTTTCCTGAAATTGAGACGTGTAGCCGTGACTTACGATTTCAGTCATCTGATTCACTCGAATACTATCAAAGGGCTGGATGTTACACTTTACGGAAACGATCTGGCTGTCTTGAAAAAGACTCCTTATCTGGATCCCGACTTCGGAGCTTCCGACGGCGACCTTCAGGATCCTTCTGCACGATACATTGGTGTAAGTGCCAACATAACTTTCTAACTCCAACCTGCTAAAATTACGAAAATGAGAAAAAAATCTATCATATACATTGCCTCTTTGATACTAGCTTCCAGCTTCTGTACATCATGCATCGATCTGGAAGAGCTGAACGTAGACCCAAACAATCCTACCACTACCCAGCCGGCCCTGTTATTGACAGGAATTGCCTACACAGCTTTCAACCAAACCAGTTCCAGTGCCTGTCATGCCACCAAACAACTGATTCTTACCTCCGGTGAAAGTGCTTATCAGGTATACAAATGGACACGAGGCGATTTCGATTATTACGACAATCTGCGTGATGTCACCAAGATGATGGAGGTATCAGAATCTGAAAGTGCGTATCAGGCATTGGGACACTTTTTCCGTGCCAATTATTTTTATCAACTGACAATGGATTTCGGTGATATCCCTTACAGTGATGCCTTGAAAGGAGAAACCAATGCAGTATACCAACCTCAATACGACAGTCAGGAAAAAGTATTCGAAGGTATCCTCAACGAATTGGCAGAAGCCGATAACTTACTTAAAGACAATAATGAAATCATCAGCGGAGACATTATTTACAACGGGAACCTTCTGCAGTGGAGAAAACTGATCAACGCTTACCGTCTGCGTATTCTCATGTCCTTGTCGAACAAGACAAAAGTTGGCAATATCAACGTACCTGCTACCTTTGCCGAAATCGTCAAAGACTGTCCATTGATGGAAAGTGCGGCAGACAACGGACAGCTTGTTTACCTCGACCAGTCCAGCAACCGCTATCCTTATTTCAACGACAGTGATTTCGGTTCCGGACGTTTTATGGACTCTACCTACATAGCAGCATTTGTAACACGTAAAGACCCTCGCCTGTTTGCCATCGCTACCCAAACCCCAAAAGCCGAGCAGGAAGGTAAAGCTGTAGATGACTTTACAGCGTACGGCGGTGGCGATCCGGCTGTTCCCTACAGTCTGGTCAACGACAAAGCTACAGCCGGACTTTGTTCCAAACCGACAGAACGTTACTACAAGAGCCCAACCAACGAGCCTATGATTCTGCTTGGTTATACGGAACAGCAACTGATTTTGGCTGAAGGTGTAGTCAGAGGTTGGATAAGCGGAGATGACAAAGCCTATTATGAATCGGCAGTCAGAGCATCCTTTGAATTTTACCGTACATATGCCAGCGAAGTTGCTGCCTATCTGGGAGAAGATGCTGCCGACACTTACCTGAAAGGGAACGAGGTTGTTTACGATTCTAGCTTACCCATAGAAAAGAAAATCGAGCGGATAGCCATGCAAAAATATCTGCCGACTTTCCTGCAAGGAGGTGTATGGTTGCCTTATTACGAAGCACTCCGTACCGGTTATCCGGATTTCCGCAGAGCTCCAGGTGTACAGCTACCTTATCGCTGGATGTACCCACAAAGCGAATACAACAACAATACCGCCAATGTTCAGGCAGCTTTGGAAAGCCAATTCGGAGGTGGAGACAAGACTTCCGACAAGCCCTGGTGGTTGCAGTAACTAATATTCAAAAAAAGAAACGATGAAAAAGACACTGATTTTATTTGCCGCATCATTATTCCTTACCATGTATACTTATGCTCAACGTGTAATATTCGTCACCGTAGACGGATACCGTTGGCAAGAAGTATTCAGCGGAGCAGATTCTCTGCTGATAGGAAACAATGAACAACTCAAAAAAACCTACTGGAAGACAACGCCCGAAGAACGACGGGCTCTTCTGATGCCATTCACCTGGTCAAAAATTGCCCATGATGGACTTCTGATCGGTAACCGTTGGAAAGGATGCCGCATGCAAGTAAAAAACAAAATGCAGTTCTCCTATCCGGGATATAACGAATTATTATGCGGACACCCCGATGACGAACGGATCAATACCAACAATCCGGTATGGAACCCGAATATTTCTATTCTGGAGGTTGCCAATAACACAGACCGGTATAAAGGAAAAGTACTTGCCTTTGCAAGTTGGGACCGGTTCATTCATATCCTAAACGAAAAGCGGAGTCATCTGGAAGTAAATACAGGATACCGTCACTCACTTTCTCCCCATCCAACAGAAAGCGAACGGCTGGTAGAAAAGATGCAAGATGCAGCCCCAAGATTCTGGGAACATGAACGTGCCGATGTCTTTACTCATGAATATGCCATTGAAGCCATGAAAAGCCGGAAGCCGGAATTACTCTACATCGGTTATGGAGACATTGACGAACTGGCCCACATGGGAGATTACCGGCTTTATCTGGAAGGCGCCCGTACTTTCGACAATTTTCTGAAAGAAATCTGGGAATACATCCAGTCTGATCCGTTCTACAAAGACCAGACTACCCTTATCATAACCTGCGATCACGGACGTGGATGCGGTAAAGTAAAAGCAGACGACTGGCGTGACCATGGTACCGAAACAACCGGCTCAGGTGAAACCTGGTTCATGGCTATAGGTAAAGGAATACCTGCCCAAGGAGAAATATCCGGCAATAAACAATATTATAATAACCAGGTAGCAGCTACCATTGCCGATTTCCTCCAGATACCTTTTGCTCCAAATCATCCCCAAGCCGGAAAGAAAATGGAATTCTAACCTTTTAAAAACAGTATCAATGAAAAAAATAATCATGGCTGCGGCATTCCTATGCATGGGAACATTCGGCATACAGGCACAAACCTTGAAATTCAATCCCGACAAGAAATTCAAGATAGTTCAGTTTACCGATGTCCATTGGGTACCTGGAAATCCTGCCTCGGAAGAGGCCGCTGAACGTATGAATGAAGTGCTGGATGCCGAAAAGCCCGATCTGGTCATCTATACCGGCGACCTGATTTTCGCCAAGCCTGCATCTGAAGGGTTAGACAAGGCACTCGAACCTACCATCTCACGTCACATTCCGTTTGCTGTTACCTGGGGGAATCACGATGACGAACAGGATATGAACCGTACAGAATTATCGGAATACGTAGAAAAGAAAGTCGGCTGCCTGAATACCCGGACCGAAGGCATTTCCGGAGTCAGCAATTTCATTCTGCCTGTCCAAGCCTCTACGGGAAACGCCGAAGCTGCTGTACTCTATATTTTTGACAGCAACACCTATTCCCCATTGAAACAGATTAAAGGATATGACTGGATAAAGGCAGATCAGGTAGAATGGTACCGTAAGGAAAGTGCAGCATTTACTGCGCGCAACGGTGGAAAGCCCTTGCCGGCAATGGCTTTCTTCCATATTCCGTTTCCGGAATATAACCAGGCAGCCCAAAACGAAAATGCCCTGCTGATAGGTACCCGCAAGGAAAAAGCCTGCGCACCTGCCATCAACACCGGTCTGTATGCCGCCATGCTGAATGCCGGTGATGTCATGGCGACCTTTGTTGGTCATGACCATGTAAACGATTACGTGGCAGACTGGAACAACATCCTGTTAGGCTACGGACGCTTCACCGGCGGAAAGACTGTATATCACGATATTCCGGGAGGGAACGGTGCCCGTGTCATCGAACTCCATGAAGGAGAAAGAAGCTTCAAGACCTGGATACGTCTGAAAGGAGGCAAGGTCATCAACCTTGTTACTTACCCCGCAGATTTCGCCCGCGGAGAATAAAACACGATCTCAATAAAGAAAGAGCCGTATCACAGACTCACACAGAAGATGAGTCATGATACGGCTCTTTCATTATGGCCAGACTTCGAATGTTCCACGGGTCTGCTATATATAAAACGGGGAATTTATGACTTTTACCGGAAGATTCTCCAATTATTATTACGAATCAACGTGCCAATAAATCGGAAATCTGACTGATATCGCCGTCGCAGAAAGCAGGCTCAATACCTAACAGATAAGCCAGAAGCGGATAGATACAGGTATTATCGAACAGCGTCTGGCGTACATATCCACGCTTGAAATCGGGTCCTTCGGCACGGAAAGGCACGTAAAGATCAGAATTCGTGGGATCAAAGCCGTGGTTACCCAGATTCACTCTTTCATTTTCAGTCACCAGCCAACCATTATCAGGCAAAGCTACAATAGGAGCTACATTCGGATTGGAGCCGTAATGCAAATACACAGGTATATCTTTCCGGCGCCACACGCGCAAATGAGGTACCTGCTTCAAAGCCCTTAGAATGTCGTCCTCATGACCTTCCCGAGGAAAAATCAGTGTAGGCAAGTCAGCCAATACCCGCTCACACCACTCAGGTTGCAGATAATCCGAAAGACGTATAATACGTTCGGACGAGGTAGGAACCATACCATGGTCTGAAGTAACAATAAAATTAATGTCTTTACCTGCTGGCAGAGCACGAAGCCGGATATAAAAATCATTCAGCAATGAATCCAACTCTTCTACGGCTCGGCGAGTAGGTCGCGAAGCAGGCCCGTAGACATGTCCACAATGATCCGGTTCATCAAAATAAACCATAACAAGTTGCGGACGTAAACTATCAGGGAGAGTCAGCAGCCTCTCGACTTCTGCCAAACGCTGGGGATAAGTCAATAAAGGTTTTTGTGCATAGTCCTTATAGTAGTCGGGATACTGCCCTTGAATCGCGACATCGGACCCGGGCCAGTAAACGACTCCCACTTTGATGCCCTGACGCTTGGCCGTCAACCAAATAGGTTCGCCTCCGTAGAACGATCCGTCTTTACCTGTCACCTTATCCCCGATGCTATATGTCCGTTCCGAAAACACATCGTAGAAACGGTTGGCAATGATTCCATGATGATCGGGTACAAGCCCTGTAGCCAATGTATAATGATTGGGAAATGTTTTTGAAGGGAATGACGGACGCATCACAGCACTTACCCCCCGATGGGCCAATGAATCAAGAAACGGAGTATCATACATAAGCGGATAGTCCCATCGGTAACCGTCAAGAGAAATAATGACTGTAACATGTTGTCTGGCAAACAAACAGACAGAAACAAAAAGGAAAAGCAATATCAGAGTCTTTCTCATATCATCCATGTTATCTAAAAAGAAGAGCGGGTATGCCCCAATAAAAGCCTGCCGATTCATAAAAAATCAATAGCTTTATGGACATTCCCGCCCTTTCAGGTAGAATATATATTATACTCGTTGGTTGAATTAAAATTTTAGATATTTATAAATGGGAAAGTTGCACATAT